>NZ_JBQSYD010000045.1:0-14405 GCF_052378905.1 Halomonas sp. AOP22-C1-8
CTTCTTCATCACCTTGACCAATTCATCATGCTCTCTCTTATCGTGCTCAACTTCATCACGCCCATTAGGAATATATTTCTCCATAGCAGGGTAAACATACATTTCCTCAGCAACGGCATGGCGCATCACTTCGGCAATAGCGGCGTCTATCAAGTCTCGACGCTGCTCGGGGTCGTTACTGCTTTCTACTTGGGCGAGTAGCTCCAGCATTTCCTGGTGGTCAGTCGTTAAAATATTGATGACGTCCAACCCGTTTCCTGTCTGGCCTTGCGTGTGGTTATCCATACCCTTCTCTCCCTCTTATTCAGAATCCATGAGCCGCCAGCTCCATTTCAAGCTAGCTCGCCTGATCGGTATTTCCAAGCTCACAGCCCGTGACCTAATACATGTTAAGAAGGTTTTTAAAACTGATTGGCAGGTGGCTGACGTCATATTCAAGCCGCACGCCATCAGCTACGTTATAAAAGGATTTCAAACCAGGGAGCGGATGATGACGACGTTTATGGTGTATCGAGCGGTTCAGGAAGGCGCTGAAATTGATGCCCAGCCTGAGTGGTGGGTCGTAGACTTGCGTGAGGAGGAAGAAAGAGATGGCGATTTGGTGCGCAAACGTTGTGCGACCAAGCCTGAAGCAGATGAAGCCGTTAATGAACTTAACAAAAAATATGCAACGACTTAGTAGTATCGATAACAGTACGACGGCTGAACATCCACCAGCCTGACAGCTGACAGGCTGGTGGACGATAATAATGTAGCAAGCAGAAGGAGGCCGCTATTTTTTACCCGTTAACGATCTAAGCAGCGTCTCAACCTGGTGGTCGCCCTCGCCTTCATTATCCAACTCCTCTTTCGCCAGCTCTTTTTTATTTCCCACGACGGCATTGCAGGCACTGCAGTAGATATTGTCATCTTCGTCTGTGTTTTCAGGGAAACGGTAGTCTTCGCTGCCACATTGGGCACATCGTTTCGGAAATGCCATTTAAACTTACTCCTTGTGTTGTGTGCGACATACCTTTACAGCTTAGCCGAAAGTGAATTAACTGCGTATGTGCACCTATAGCACATTCAGCGCCTAGCTCTCTTGTGGTGGATACGGGTTCTGCTTTAATAACGTGGCCAAGTGAACACAATTAAGCGCCAGGCCTGCCGTAGCGCTCTGAGTCGCTTCTGGTGTCTTCTCAAAATCCTTGAGGTCGACTCCCTGCATGGCTTCACCTACCCAATAGGTGCATGCGTTGGCAGGAAGGGTAAAACCAACGTCGTTTAGCCCCTGAAACAGCTCGGCAACAATATGATGAGCGCCATCTTCATTACCTACCACCACGACACCAGCGACCCGACCATACGAGACCATTCGTCCCTGCTCATCGGTTTCGCCAAGAAACGCATCCAGTCGCTCTAATACACGTTGACAGATACTGGAGTGATGGCCTAACCAGATAGGGCTACCCAGGATGAAGATATCGGCATCCAGAATCTGCTTTCGTATTTGCGGCCAATCATCACCCTCACCTTCATCCGATGTCACACCGGGCTTAATATTAAAATCCACAGCACGGATTTTCTCGCCAGTGACGCCATGGCGCTCAAGCGCTGCCAAGGTTTCGGATATAAGTCGATCACAAGAAGACGCTGCGGGTGACGCTTTAAGCGTACAGTTGATAGCCAAGGCTTTTAACGACATGGGTCTCTCCTTTTACGCGGCTTGGGGTGTCAGTGCTTGCGAAGCTTGGGGGTTATCTGCCGGGCGAACTGCCGAAACGAGGCTTTAACCGTACCCAGCGCGTCCGGACCGCCATGCAAAAGCGCTGACATATAGGCTTTCGCCTGCTCGGGCTTTATATGCGGCGGGATCGGCGGAACATCAGGGTCAGTTATAACTTCCAGCACAACAGGGCGGTCAGCACTTAAGGCCTGCTCCCAGGCAGTGGCAAGCATCTCAGGATCGCTGACCTTAATGCCCTTGAGCCCAATAAGCTCGGCATATTCGGCATAGGGAAAGTCAGGGAGATCCTGCGAGGCTTCATACTTCGGGTCGCCTTCTATTACCCGCATTTCCCACGTGACTTGATTAAGGTCCTGGTTATTAAGCACCATAACGATCAAGCGTGGGTCCGCCCACTGCTGCCAATACTTGGCAATGGTAATTAACTCCGAATTACCGTTCATCTGCATGGCCCCGTCTCCAACCAATGCAATGGCCACCCGTTCGGGATAAGCGAACTTGGCGGCTATCGCATAGGGAACGCCATTTCCCATCGTGGCAAGTCCACCAGAAACCGATGCCATCATGCCACGGCGTAATTTGAGATCACGTGCGTACCAGTTAGCAGCGGAACCGGAATCGCTGGTCAGAATGCAGTTATCAGGCAGGCGCGGCGACAGCTCCCAAAAAACACGCTGCGGATTAACCGGGTCAGCCTCCGCCATGGCACGCTCTTCAAGCACTTCCCACCATTGGGCAACACTTTTCTCAATATCTTGACGCCAACCACGATCTGTTTTCTGCTCTAAATAGGGCAACAGCGCTTGTAAGGTAGTCGCGCTATCACCCACAAGGTTCACCTCCATTGGGTAACGCATACTCACCTGGCGCCCATCAATATCGATTTGTACACCCCGGGCCTGCCCCTCCTCCGGTAAGAATTCCGAATAGGGGAAGCTTGAGCCAATCATCAATAGCGTGTCGCAGTTGGCCATTAACTCCCAGCTTGGGTTAGTACCCAGTAACCCGATAGATCCGGTAACGAAAGGCAAGTCGTCAGGAAGCACTGCACGCCCCAGTAGCGCCTTAGCGACACCAGCGCCTAGCCTGTCAGCCACCTGAATAATCTCATCGGTCGCATTCAGAGCCCCAGCACCCACTAGCATCGCCACTCTCTTTCCTTCATTTAACACTTGGGCGGCTTGGCGCAAATCATTGTCATGAGGCACGGTAATGGGGCTTGAGTAGCCCACGCCCGAATGCACAGTACCGTGAGCATGCGCAGGTGTTTCAACCGCAGGCTGGGACTGAAGGTCATTGGGAACGATGATAACCGTCACGGTCCGCTCGGCGAGGGCTATACGGATAGCGCGGTCAATAAGGTGGCGTATCTGAGCTGGGCTGGTCGCCATATGCACGAATTCATGGGCGACGTCTTTGAAAAGCGACACCAGGTCGACTTCTTGCTGATATTCACCGCCCAAGGCCGCACGTGCTTGCTGGCCAACAATGGCGACGACTGGCTGATGATCTTTTTTGGCATCGTACAAGCCATTAAGCAGATGAATGGCACCAGGCCCGGAAGTCGCGGTACACACACCCACTTCCCCCGTAAACTTGGCATGAGCACACGCCATGAATGCCGCCATCTCCTCATGACGGGCTTGCACGAACTCGAACTGGTCACCCGCTCGTTGTAATGCCCCCATGATGCCGTTGCTGCCATCCCCCGAATACCCGAAAATACGTTTAACACCCCACTCACCCAAACGTTGAACCAGAAAATCACCTACCAGCTGCTTACTCATTTAAGCCTCCATGGCAAAGCTACGCCTTAGCTCGTCACTTTCATATAAATGTTCACTAGGCCTATAGGTATAGATACGGGTATCAGCAAAGGTCAACTTGGCAGGGCTTCTTGTTAATTATTATTAAACAACAACCTGTAGAGTAGGCTAGTTTGGTTGCTAAACGGTCATGTTCATTTTTTTAATTCTCATGGATTACCCACCATAACGAAATGTATGCCTCGCACCTGAGAAGAATTTAGTGATTTCGATGCCAACTATTTTACACTTGGGCAAGGCGAACCCAGCGTAACCGACGATATAATCTAGATATACGTTATTTACTTTTACGCTTAAAGCAAGAAGCCCGACCAGAGGCCGGGCTTTAACGTTGCATCCTTGTACACTCCGCAAGCTTCCTGCCTGCCCATCCTTAGGGAGTCTTCCTGACTCACTACTCCTTGCTGAACATCCTTGTCCAGTGGGTTGAGATTGCCACACTAAAAATGGCCTGTAAGTAACATAGTATAATTGATAGTAAAAACGCACTTATTTATTAACCTGCAGTAACTCTGTTAGTTAGCCAACTAGCCAAACAATGAGGCCACCTGCTAATCCACTTCGGGTTAAGTAGTAGAAACTTAGCCATAAGTAGTTATAACTATAATCTTATTTATCATACTTATTGAGGACGCCATGCACTCTAATACAAATTAACAATAAGAAACGTTCTTTTGATTTAAAAATAGTATGTAACATTAGATGAAAAAAGGCCTATAGTCTTTCATCACCCGTATTCGGGTTGATACATAACTCATGGAGGAGAAAGTGATGATCGCTGTTCATCAGGGTACCAAAATTGCGTTTTCAGCTATTTACCGGCGTTTGGTTATCAACCAGCTTATTAACCGTGTCGACAGCCTTGAATCTGAAAAATATGGGCTTATCGCCGAAAACAAGATATTGGCTACTGAAAACGCCAAGCTACGCAGGGCATTAGCAGAGCAACATAACGATGTAGCGTGATATTTAGTTCTGCGACCCTTGGCTAGCCGTAACGACGTCTAGGCCAAGGGTGGCGGAGTCTATGAGAGTTTTCAGCCACAAGCGGTTCAATCAAACTTTCTTTTTATCTCCGGTAATTTCATCGGTGACTTTTCGCAATCCCCTTTCAATCGGATGCTCATCATCATTATCACCTGTCACGCTAAACTCTGAGTTCGCCCCCCCGCTGTATATTTCTGCACCACAAGTGCCACACGTTGGGAGGGCATTTTCCGTATCGTTTGCGTCGGCGATATATTCCTTACCACATTTCTGACACTTATCGACATGTTCCATGGCCGTTCTCCTTTTTCCTATATCACTTCAACCTTAGAAGAAAGAAATGGTTCCATAAAGTCCGGGCAAGCCGATAACCACGTAGAGCGGTCCTATTGCATCAGACTACCGCCCGCGTCGTCGTCAAGCGCGACTCCCTGGACGCCTATCTCCGCCTCTAATGACAACAGGTAGTGGCGCAATGCGCGCCGCGTTGCCTGTTCCTCCAGGTGATGGCGAACACGTTCGGTAACGGCTTCGTAAGGCAGCAACTGCCCTTCCTCGCGGGCATCAACCACCACCAAGTGCCAACCATAGCGGGAGGCAATGGGCCGCTCATGAAGGCCGTTGGGTAAGTGGTGTAGCACTCGGTCAAGTTCAGCAACCGTTTGCCCTTGGGCCAACCAGCCGAGTTCCCCACCTTGGGTGTTGGAAGGACACGCTGAGTGGCGCTGGGCAAACTCCGTAAAGCGCGCAGGATCGTCCTTCAATGTTTCCAGCAGTGTTACGCCTTGCTGATAGTGTGCATCCCGAGCCACAGCATCTTCAGGCGCCGCAGCCAGCAAAATATGACGCACCTTTAAGCGTGTGGGCTCACTAAAACGCTCGGGGTGGTGCGCATAAAAGCGTTGGCAATCCTCGGTGCTGGGTTCCGGCACGTTCAGCGCCTGCTCTAGAAGCTGTGCAATCACCTTGTCATCGGCTGTTTCATTATCAGCCAATAACCCTTGCGCTTGGGCCTGCTGACACAGCAGCTCACGGACAACCAACGCCCGCGCAGCCTTAAGCTGGGCACTCCCCGCACTGTCTGACGGGTGATACTGCATTTCATGGGCAATGTCGCTTTCTTCAATAGCGCGGCTGCCCACCTGTATCAATGGTAGCGTGGCTTCACTTGGCAGCGCTTCGATATCAATCATTTGCATAACAACTCTCCTGATAAATTAGCGCTTAGCCGCGTTTACGCACTAATTGATAGCGCCGGGTCAGATAACCGAAAGGCGCGCTCCATACATGCACTAGCCGAGTGAAAGGGAACAACAGGATAATGGTTAGCCCCAAAAAGATATGCAGCTTGAATATCCAGGAAACATCTTGCAGATAGTTCGCTGCGCCGCCGTTAAAGAACACAATGGCCTGTGCCCAGCTTGCCAATGTCAGCATCATTTCGCCATCCATATGGCCCAGCGTGAAGAAAATGGTCGTCAGTCCAAGGCATGCCTGAATAAGCAAAATAGCCAGAATCAGCGTATCCATTTTACTCGATGAGGCGCGCACACGTGGATTGAACATCCGCCGATAAAGCAGCATCGCCCCGCCGATCACACACAACACGCCGGCAATACCACCAATCACCACGGCAAGCAGTTGCTTGGTGCTAGGGAGAAGAAAGTGCTCATACATCCAGTGTGGGGTAAGCAGACCAACCAAGTGGCCAAAAAAGATGGTAATGATGCCGATATGGAAGAGATTGCTGGCCAGGCGCATGTTTTTGGTCGACAGCATCTGGCTGGAGCCGGTCTTCCAAGTGTACTGCCCGTAGTCAAAACGCACCAGGCTCCCAAACAGAAATACGGTACCGGCGAGATAGGGATAGTAGCCGTAGATAAAATGCTCGAGGTAAGTCGTAATAGCGGACATTGAGATTCTCCTGTTAACGACCCATTCCCGGAGGCTGGGCTCCGGGAGAGAGAATACGAACGGCATCGTGTTGAACGCCCTGCTTGCGTTCAGCCAAGCGACGCCCTTCGGCAGATTGCAACGCACAGTCCTCGTCGGATGCCGCAGAAAAACGTACGGCTTCCTCTTCCCATACGGCATCCAGCGCTTCGGGGGTATTGTCAGGCTTTTCCGCCTTCACAACGGAGCGATGCGCGTTTATGTCCGCTTCGGCGCCAATGAGCGCCAGCAGCGCATGGGTCACCAAGGCATAGTCGCTATCACGCTCTTCCAGGCGAGCGGCAAGTAGCGCCAGAATATGGCGAATATTGCCAATCCAGCGGGCCATTTCCACATCGCTTCGCGTGGAGAGATACTCCAAGAACAGCGGTAAATAGTCAGGCAGCTCCCGGGCGTCTAGCTCAAAACCCGCCTTTCGGTACTCATCCATGAGATCCACCATAGCCTGGCCACGCTCTCGTGATTCTCCGTGTACGTGTTCAAACAGCAGCATCGATGTAGCCCGGCCCTGTTCGAAAAGCGCGACATACTCGGCTTGAAGGCTTAAAAGCTCGCTATCGGCAATTTGCTGACACCAACTCATCAAACGTTGGCGTAACGAAGCGGGCCAGCGATTCTCCGCGGCCACGATCTCGACAAGCTCCCCTACGGCCTGCTGCAATTCAGCTGTTGGGTAGTCAAGCAACCGCGACAATACGCGCAGGCTGCGCATGGTCTGTTGCTCTGGGGTCAAGAGCGGTTCTGCCAGATTACTCATGACGCGCCTCCTCGGATTGCGCCTGCGGATCAAAAACATTGACCGGTTTCACCATCGTGCTTTCAACAGGCCGACCGTTGAACAGGTTCGCTGTGCTCTCGCCGTTGCACCCGTCACCAAAGGTGAATCCGCACCCACCCCGTTCCGGGAAGGCGTCGCGCGCCATCTCGCGGTGGCTGGTTGGAATCACGAACCGATCTTCATAGTTGGCGATTGCCAGATACCGGTACATGTCCTCCACCTGAGCAACGCTTAGACCCACATCTTCCAGCACGCTGATATCCGCTTCTCCTTCAACATGCTTACCGCGCATATAAAGGCGCATCGCCATCAAACGCTTAAGCGCGAGCACAACGGGGGCTTCTTCCCCGGCGGTCAGCATATTGGCCAAGTACTTCACCGGGATACGCAGCGACTCAATTTTTGGCATCACGCCATCGAACTCGACCTTACCCGCTTCGGCCGCAGACTGAATGGGCGACAGCGGCGGTACGTACCAGACCATGGGCAGCGTGCGGTATTCTGGGTGCAGCGGAAGCGCCAGCTCCCAATCAATGGCCAGCTTGTAGACGGGCGATGCCTGAGCGGCCTGAATGACGTTGTCGGGAATACCATCTTTCTTGGCTTGGGCAATGACCTCGGGATCATGAGGGTCCAGGAAGATGTCGCGCTGGCGGTGGTACAAGTCCTGCTCGTCGGCGGAGCTTGCGACTTCCTCAATGCGGTCGGCGTCATAAAGCAGAACACCTAAATAGCGAATACGCCCCACGCAGGTTTCTGAGCAGATGGTTGGCTGGCCCGACTCAATACGCGGGTAACAGAAAATGCACTTCTCGGATTTGCCGCTTTTCCAGTTGTAGTAGATCTTCTTGTAGGGGCAACCGGAAATACACATCCGCCAGCCGCGGCATTTATCCTGGTCAATCAGTACGATGCCGTCTTCTTCACGTTTGTAAATGGCGCCACTGGGGCAGCTTGCCACGCAGGTAGGGTTAAGGCAGTGCTCACACAGGCGTGGCAGATACATCATGAAGGTGTTTTCGAACTGGCCGTAGATATCTGCCTGCACCTGCTCGAAGTTGATGTCCTTGCGGCGCTTGGCAAACTCGGTGCCTAGAATTTCCTCCCAGTTAGGGCCCCATTCAATTTTCTTCATACGCTCGCCAGAGATCAGTGAACGCGGGCGGGCTACCGGCTGGTGCTGTCCGGGCTTGGCAGTGTGCAGGTGCTGGTAATCAAAGGTGTAAGGTTCGTAGTAGTCATCAATAGCGGGCAAGTCGGGGTTGGCGAAGATATTGGCCAATACACGCCATTTACCGCCAATGCGTGGCTCTATCTTGCCATCACGGCTGCGCATCCAGCCGCCCTTCCACTTGGCCTGGTTTTCCCACTCTTTGGGATAGCCGATACCCGGCTTGGTTTCAACGTTGTTGAACCAGGCATACTCGACACCTTCGCGGCTAGTCCAGACGTTTTTGCACGTTACCGAGCAGGTGTGACAACCAATGCACTTATCAAGGTTAAGGACCATGCCTACCTGAGAGCGAATTTTCATTTCACCGCCTCCTGAACGTCATCCTGGCCTTCACCATCCAGCCATTCGATATGCTTCATCTTGCGTACCAGCACGAACTCATCGCGGTTCGAGCCTACGGTTCCGTAGTAGTTGAAGCTGTAAGCGAGCTGGGCGTAGCCGCCGATCATATGAGTGGGTTTAGGGCAAACACGCGTCACAGAGTTATGAATACCACCACGCGTGCCGGTAATTTCCGAACCGGGGACGTTCACCTGACGCTCTTGGGCGTGGTACATCATCACCATGCCATCCTTAACGCGCTGACTGACCACGGCGCGGGCAGCAATCGACCCGTTGGCGTTATAAACCTCTATCCAGTCGTTGTCTTGAATATCGATATCGGCAGCATCACCTTCGGAAAGCCACACCACGGGGCCACCGCGATTCAGCGTCAACATCAGCAGGTTGTCGGAGTAGGTGGAGTGAATCCCCCACTTTTGGTGCGGTGTCAGGAAATTCAGCGCCTTGCTTTTGAAACCGTTATCCTCGGGCAGCTTGAAATTTTCCGCGGCGCGGGTGTTGATCGGTGGGCGATACACCAACAGGCTTTCGCCGAAATCACGCATCCAGGCATGATCCTGATAAAACTGCTGACGTCCACTGACCGTGCGCCATGGAATCAGCTCATGAACGTTGGTATACCCGGCGGTATAGGAGACGTGTTCATCCTCCAGGCCCGACCAAGTGGGGCTGGAAATAATCTTGCGCGGTTGCGCCACGATATCGCTAAAGCGGATTTTTTCATCCTCTTTAGGTCGTGCCAGATGCGAGTGGTCGCGCCCGGTAATTTTGGAGAGTGCCTCCCACGCCTTGAGTGCTACCTGGCCATTGGTTTCTGGCGCCAGCGTCAGTACGGTTTCTGCCGCGTCAATAGCGCTTTCGATGTTCGGGCGCCCTTTTGCCGGGCCTTCATGCTTAACGTGATTCAGTTTGCCGATCAGTTCTATTTCGCTATCCGTGTTCCAACTGATGCCTTTGCCACCATTACCGAGCTTTTCAAGCGCCGGGCCAAGTGAGGTAAAACGCTCGTACGTGGCGGGGTAATCGCGCTGTACTTCTATCAATGCAGGCATGGTTTTGCCGGGGATGGGCGCGCACTCGCCCTTTTTCCAATCCTTTACATCTATCTGCGCAAGCTCGCCCGGGGAGTCGTGCTGCATGGGGAGCGTGACTAAATCCGTCTCTTCGCCCAAGTGGCCCACACACGCTTTCGAGAACGCCTTGGCGATGCCTTTATAAATGTCCCAATCGCTGCGCGACTCCCAGGCAGGATCGGTGGCAGCCGTTAGCGGATGGATAAACGGGTGCATGTCGGAGGTATTAAGGTCGTTCTTTTCATACCAGGTCGCCGTGGGTAGCACGATGTCCGAATAGAGGCAGGTCGTCGACATACGAAAATCAAGCGTGACTAATAGGTCAAGCTTGCCTTCAGGCGCCTCGTCGTGCCATTTGACCTCTTCTGGCTTCTGCCCGCCAAAATCGCCCAGGTCTTTACCCTGAATGCCATGCCGAGTCCCCAGCAGGTACTTGAGCATGTATTCATGCCCTTTACCGGAGCTACCCAGCAGGTTAGAACGCCAGATAAACATGTTACGCGGGAAGTTCTGGGGGTTATCCGGGTCTTCGGCAGCAAAGGAAAGCTCACCGGCTTTTAATTGCTGAACGACATAATCCTTGGTGGCCATGCCGGCGTCTTTGGCCTTGCCTGCCAAATGCAGCGGATTCGTGGTTAGCTGAGGGGCAGACGGCAGCCAGCCCATACGCTCAGCGCGTACGTTGTAGTCGATCAGGCTGCCGGTGTGACGGCGAGGGTCAGCCAGTGGCGAAAGAATCTCTTTGATCTCAAGCTTCTCATAGCGCCACTGCGAAGAGTGGTTATAGAAGAATGACGTAGAGTTCATATGACGCGGTGGGCGTGTCCAGTCAAGCCCAAATGCCAAGGGCAGCCAGCCCGTTTGGGGGCGCAATTTTTCCTGGCCGACATAGTGTGCCCAGCCGCCGCCGCTCTGGCCAATACACCCGCACATGATCAGCATATTGATCAAGCCGCGATAGTTCATGTCCATGTGGTACCAGTGGTTCATACCGGCACCCACGATAATCATGGAGCGCCCACGTGTCTTGTGGGCATTATCGGCAAATTCCCGCGCGATACGAGTACACTGCTCTGCCGAGACGCCGGTAATTTTTTCCTGCCAAGCGGGGGTGTAAGGTTTTATCTGGGCATAGTCGGTAGCGCCATCGTCCTCATCCGCTTGACCAAACCCACGGTCAATACCGTAGTTGGCACACATCAGGTCAAAGACCGTCACCACCAGCACGCTGCTGCCATCGGCTTTTTGCAGCCGTTTAGCGGGCAGGCTGTGGAACAAGCGGTCGCCACTTTCGCCTTCTACATGCGCAAAGTGCTTATGCTCGATACCGCCGAAATAGGGAAAAGCCACGCGCGCGACGTCGTCATGGCGCTCGGCAAGGCTCAAGAGAGGTGAAATCTCAACGCCGTCGGCATCCAAAGGCTCCAGGTTCCATTTACCCTGGTGAGCTTCTTCTTCCCCCCATCGGAAACCAATAGAGCCCTGCGGGACTACCAGCTGATCACGTGCGTCATCCCAAACCAGTGTTTTCCACTCAGGATTATTGTCCTGCCCCAAGTGATCAGCAATATCACTGGCGCGCAGTTGGCGCCCGGGCACAAGAGAGCCATCATCGCGTGGCTCCAGCTCGACCAGGCAGGGCATATCGGTATACCGGCGCACGTAATCGGTAAAGTAGGCGCTGGGATTTTCAAGGTGAAACTCTTTGAGAATGACGTGGCCCATGGCCATGGCGAGCGCTGCGTCGGTGCCCTGTTTGGCAGAGAGCCACTCATCTGTGAGTTTGGAAACCTCGGCGTAATCGGGGGTAATGGAAACGGTTTTGGTGCCCTTATAGCGAACCTCGGTGAAGAAGTGGGCGTCTGGCGTGCGGGTCTGAGGCACATTCGACCCCCAGGCAATGATATAGCCTGAGTTGTACCAGTCGGCAGATTCGGGAACATCGGTTTGTTCGCCCCACGTCATCGGCGAGGCGGGTGGCAAATCGCAGTACCAGTCGTAAAAGCTCATGCATACGCCGCCGATTAACGACAGGTAGCGGCTACCGGCGGCGTAACTGACCATCGACATGGCAGGGATAGGTGAAAAGCCAATGATGCGGTCAGGCCCGTACTGTTTGGCGGTATAAACGTTGGAAGCCGCGATTAACTCATTAAGCTCATCCCAGTTGCCACGAACAAAGCCGCCCATGCCGCGGGCGCGTTTGTACTCTTTGGTTTTGGCCGGATCTTCAACAATCGAGGCCCAGGCCTCTACCGGGTCGCCTTTTTCACTTAACGCTGCACGCCAAAGCGCCAACAGCGGTTTACGGACAAGGGGATACTTGAGACGGTTAGCACTGTAAAGGTACCACGAGTAGCTCGCCCCTCGAGGGCAGCCGCGAGGCTCATGATTAGGCAGGTCGGGGCGTGTACGCGGGTAATCGGTCTGCTGAGTTTCCCATGTCACCAGGCCGTTTTTGACGTAAATTTTCCAGCTACACGAGCCGGTACAGTTAACTCCGTGGGTAGAGCGGACGACCTTGTCGTGTTGCCATCGGCGGCGGTAACTGTCTTCCCACTGGCGGTCTTCCTGGCGAACTTCGCCGTGGTCATTGGCAAAAGGCTCGCGCGTTTTGCGGAAAAAATTTAGCCGGTCAATGAAATGACTCATGGTCGATCTCCCTGGCGCCAAAAAGAAAGCAATGCCTAAACAGGCGTCTTGGAAATCGATTCTGAGCGATTAAAACGGCAATATCTGCCAGGTTACCTCCATATAACCCCACCCTACCTCTTAAGGGATACGCGGCTAAAGACCACAGGCGACGACGTTTCATTCATGGCAGTAAATCAGACAAGATAGCGATGAAACTCCGTATAATCCCCCAGCGAAACAGGTGTATTTTTGTTCACAAGAAGCTGTTTTAATCCAGAGATAAACTTATGATTGAGCACTATTTTGCGGTTAAGCATCTTCATATGACGGCCGCCTATGCGAGCCTCGTCTTCTTTATAGTACGTGCTTATTGGTCAGTGACTGAGCGACCGATTCTTAAAGCGCGCTGGGTCAAGATACTCCCTCATATCATCGATACGGCGCTCCTGACCTTCGGCGTGCTATTGGCCATCATGCTGAGCTTCTGGCCACTTCCGCCATGGCTCAGCGCCAAAATCACCGCGCTGATTGTTTATATTCTGCTCGGCACAATGGCGATTAAACGCGGTAAAACGCCAGCCATTCGGGCCGGTACCGCCGTGGCAGCGGTGCTTGTATTTATCTATATACTGGGCGTTGCGATGCATCGGACTCCGCTTTCATGGCTAAGCTGATGAGGTTACCTATAAGAAGTGACGCCATTAGCGCGCATTACTCACTAGGCGGGAATAACATACCGGCGTGAAGTTGGTAGAGGTCTGGCTGATGCGCTTCAGCAATTCGGGTGACGCGTTCGATTCCCTCCTCCAACAAGTGCACCTCTATTTGGCGGCGGTCTTCACGTCCTTGACGGCGCTCAACGAGTGATAGCTGCTCACAGCGATCGACCAATGCCACAGTGCCGTGATGCTTGGCTTGCAGCCGCTCGGCAAGCTCACCTACCGTTGCCCAATCACGCTCAGCAAAACCGCGTAAGTGCAGCAACAGCTGGTATTGCAACGCGGTGAGCCCATGCTTGCGGCAGATATCTTCGCTGCGACGTAAAAAACAGCGTAACTGATAGCGAAACTGAGATAGACGCTCGAAATCTTCCTTATCAAGCTCACCTTTTTGCACTGCTGTTTTTTCTGCCATGGATGCTCCTTAACGTGCTCGTGACGACTTTCCCCCGCTTGACAATACCGAAGACGTCCTCTAAAAATAAAATATCATTATATGATATATAGCCGTTTAATTTTAAGACACCAAGAGGTAGTTGAGATGAATGTACTTACATTTTTCAAAATGCCCTTTAGTCATCGCGCTGGTTGGCAAGCGCTTAAATCGAACTCGCCTTCCATTCCGACGTTAGCGTGGTGTGTGGTTCTTCCCATGTCGTTATTGCCCCCTTTAATGCTCTATTATGCAGGAACGCATTATGGCGATACCTTTATGACCGGTTTTGCTGAAAGGGAGTGGCGATTTATTACGACAATTCTTTTTTTGGCCGAGCTACTGACTTTTTTTATAATGGGCTGGGTTATTCACGCAGTCGTCAATGGTGTCGAGCAGCTTTCAATTAGCTATAAAAATGCCTATTTACTTGCCACACTCGCTCCTCTTCCCTTATGGATATCAGCCCTTGCGCTATGGGTGCCCTCGTTATTTTTCAATGTGATCGTCGGATTGGCGGCTCTAGGCGTTTCATGCAGTCTGATTTATCACGGCTTGCAAGCGCTCTGCACTCGTAACGAGCTGGATGTTGCCACTATATCAGCCACTTATACTATTATGTCAGCCGGTATTCTTGGATGGGGTGTTTTGCTCGCGGTTGTTTGGGCTTACTAAACGCCGTTGAACACCATGGTAGTTC
>NZ_JBQSYD010000046.1:0-13959 GCF_052378905.1 Halomonas sp. AOP22-C1-8
GGACACAATACGTATTGATAACATGTCTATTTATGACACAGTAGTACTAGGCTAAAGCTGAGCACTGGAGGCAGAGCGACAGGTATGGCTTTTTCAATACACAATTGATTCTGCTCTTCGATGCATAGTAGGTTTCTTCGGCACTAAATTAGAAGGCTGGGAGGCGATGAACTCAGCAAGGCCGGCGGTCTCGCGACCAAAGACAGTGGAGGTGAAAGCTTTACGTGGTCCGGTATATGGACCCGAATTGTCAGCCTTTAATAGTGCCTTGGTCGCACCGTCGCGTGCTACTAAGGAATTCCTTTTTAGTTATTGGAGAAATAACCCTTTTGTACTAACGCAAGTTGCCGATGCAGATGGGCTGCTGCCAGCCTGATCGCCTTTCAAACCTGAATTCATAGAATAACTGCAGCACTTTGAGCCATTCGGTAGAAGTAGGAGGGCCAGCGCCGGCATCCTCCCTGCTTTACCGACCAAAGTGAAGCAGAGCATGGAATACCGGCAGCTGACCCAGACCCAACGATACCAGATTCACGCTCGTGCTGAGATAGGCATGAGCCAAAGACAGATCGCCAAAGACCTTGGCATTCATAACAGTACGATTAGTCGCGAGCTTCGTCGTAACGCGACTGCTGACGGTTATGAACCCGAGCTGGCTCAGCACCGTAGTGACAACCGGCGACGCACCGCCTGGAAGTGGACGAAGCGCCTACCCAGCATGATCAACATCGTCGCCAAGCAACTGCGTGAAGAGTGGAGCCCTGAGCAGATCAGCGGTTTCATGGCGCCTTTGATCGACAGGGGCGTTAGTCATCAGTGGATCTACGCCTTGATTTGGGATGACAAGGCTCGTGGAGGCGATCTCTGGCGGCACCTTCGTCAACCCAAGCGGCGTAGCAAGCACCGTGCTCACGCCAAGAGCGCAGGGCTCGGTAAAATTCCCAACCGTGTGGGCATTGAACACCGTCCCGCTGACGTCGATGACCGGCTCGTGATCGGTCATTGGGAGGGCGACACGGTGCTCAAGGGGCATAAGCAGTCAGGCCTGGTGACACTGGTGGAGCGCCGCAGTGGTTATTTAATGGCCGCGCGTTTGCCAAAGATAACGTCAGAACTGACCGAGAAAGCCATGATTCGGCTGCTCAAGCCTCGTCGCGGCGCAGTGAAGAGCATCACGCTGGACAATGGTTCAGAGTTTGCACGCCACGAGGAGGTTGCCAAGGCCGTTAGCGCGTCAATTTATTTCTGTGATGCTTACTGCTCGGGACAACGAGGCACGAATGAAAATACGAATGGCTTGATACGGCAGTATTTCCCCAAGGGAACAGACTTCCGGCAAATTACAGATGCCGAGGTACGACGCGTGGTCAACAAGTTAAATGATCGGCCTAGAAAGCGCCTCGGCTATCGAACACCGGCACAGGTGTTTCTGGGTGAATACTCAGGAGCCCTGAATACCGCAGGTGCTGCACTTATTAGTTGAATTCAGGAAAAAAGTATTCTATGCTAAAGGAGCCCCTGCAATTTGCAAGGTTGGAATGTTGTCCATCGTTGGCATTTGTTACCAATAAACTAAGCGGGGGACCCCTTCATGTATTTACGGTAATCCCCCCGAAAAATAATCGCGTTGATAAGTGGAATTTTGTAACCTGAAAACACAGGAGATTTCACATGCGCAAATCACGTTTTACCGACAGCCAAATCATGGCGATTTTGAAGCAGGCGGAGTCTGGTATGCCTGTCCCTGAACTGTGTCGCGAACACGGCATGAGCAGTGCCTCATTTTATAAATGGCGCTCCAGGTACGGTGGTATGGACACGTCCATGATGAAGCGCCTCAAGGAGTTGGAAGATGAGAACCAGCGCCTCAAGAAGATGTATGCCGAAGAGCGGTTGAAGGCAGAGTTGCGCCAGGAAGCCCTTGAGGGGAAGTGGTAAAGCCATCTCAACGCCGCGAGATGGCAAAGAATGTCGTTGAGACCGGTTGCTGCAGTATTCGACTGGCCTGTCAGGTTTTCGGGATCAGTGAAACCTGTTACCGCTATCAAGCGAAGCTGAGCCATGAGAACGCCGTTATCGCTGACTGGCTGGTGCGCCTGACTCACCATCAGCGTAACTGGGGGTTTGGACTGTGTTATTTGTATCTGCGCAACGTGAAGGGCTTTGGTTGGAACCATAAACGGATCTACCGAATTTATCGGGCATTGGAGCTGAACTTGCGCATCAAGCCCAAAAAGCGATTGGTGCGTGAAAAGCCAGCGCCACTGGTTGTACCCACTGCGCTGAATACCTGCTGGTCGATGGACTTCATGCATGATCAGTTGGCCAATGGCCGAAAGTACCGGTTGTTCAACGTGATCGATGATTACAATCGAGAAGGCCTGATCATCGATGCAGACTTCTCACTGCCAGCAGAGCGCGTGATACGCTCCTTAAACCAGTTGATCGAATGGCGTGGCCGACCCAGGGCCATTCGGTGCGACAACGGCCCGGAATACATCAGTGGCAAACTAACCCGTTGGGCGAAGCAGAACGGTATTGAGTTGCTGCACATTCAACCTGGCAAGCCGCAGCAGAATGCCTACATCGAACGTTACAACCGAACAGTCCGTTATGATTGACTGAGTCATTATTTGTTCGACTCGATCGCTGAAGTACAGGATTTTGCCACACGCTGGCTCTGGACGTACAACCACGAGCGACCGAATATGGCATTGGGCGGGATAACACCGAAACAGAAGGTGACCATGGCTGCCTAACCAACTCTACTTATCGCCCCGGTTATAAATGGGGGGATTACCATCCCAGCCGCGGAGCGCAGGCATGTTGAGACGGTACGAACTTTGATTGAGGCAGGGGTTGACGTAGATCACGTTAACAATCTTCATTGGACCGCGCTGCTGGAGGCAATCATCTTGGGCGATGGGCAGGCCCACCATCGGAAAATCGTAGAGTTGTTAGTTGAGGCAGGCGCTAATGTTAACTTGGCGGATGGTAACGGCGTGACGCCACTGCAGCATGCAAGCGGTGCTAACTATCAGGATATCGAAAAAATCCTTATCGCTTCTGGCGCCCGCTAATATAAGGCCTAACCGCCACTTTTTTGTCAGCTAGTCATGCAAATAGCCAACGAGCTTGAAAAATAAAGCGACTCAAGGCCTGCTCAAGGTCATGGCTAAGCATTATTCATTGCTTTAAGGCTTACAGATAGCAAACTCTTAAGTTTAGATTCTTCCAAGTTATGATTAGCGTTAAGGCCTTGCAACAAGGATAAGAAGAGGGCTAGTGCTAACGGTGCTACTGAGTTTCTGGAATTTCACCTGGTACGCGGTATCTGACACTTTCTGCTTGCTGCTCTTCATAGCGTTTATTTTCATCGTCCGGCACAACGCCAAGTACGGTTTCTTTTGAGCCGTCTGGCCAGGTATACGTCGTGCATCCCGCTAGCGACGCCATTGCTATTAACGCCAGAAAAGCCACTATCCCGGTGGTGAGACGATATTGCAGCATAAAATTATTCCCTGTATTACGTTGGATTAATGAAAAGAATACGGAATTGTAGCAGTGACTATAGGGCTCATGTCAGCGGGTTGTAAATCGTCTTTTGTGTTGTGCGTACGAATAACCGTTTAAAAATAAATGTCTACACTGATATAGAGCGATAATACTGTATGGGGTGTGAGGGTATTTCGTTGGTTGACGATAGGCTTGGAGGAAAAGCCGGGGGGGGGGGGCTCTTGAGACAAGTTAGCCCTTATCTAGCTGCTAATATAAGGTAACCATGGATAGATTGGCTTGTATCGAAGAGGTCTTTAATAGCCGATAGGGATACTGCCGACGAAAATGTAAGGATACATGATGCACTCATCGACAGAGCGCCGCTTGGTATGGCTTTCACGCTTAACGTTATTGGGAACGCTGCTGACTATTGTCGTTATCTTGGTCGGTGCCTGGACGCGTTTAGTGGACGCGGGGTTAGGTTGCCCGGATTGGCCTGGTTGCTATGGTCGCTTGCTCGTTCCTGATGGTGAGCATGCTGCTCTACGCCATCCCGATGCCCCCCTGGATGTTGCAAAAGCCTGGGTGGAAATGGTGCATCGTTATGTAGCTACTCTTCTCGGAATATTGGTTCTAAGCGTTTTAGTGCTTGGCTGGCCACTTCGCAATACTCGCCATTACCCTTGGTGCATTAGCGTGCTTCTAGTTGCCGCTATCATTATACAAGGGGGCTTTGGTGCATTTACCGTGACCCTCAAGCTTTGGCCTCAAGTGGTTACTTTACATTTGCTGGGCGGGCTAAGCGTATTGCTGCTCTTTTTCTGGCTGCATCTCAGGCTAACCAGTATTTCTGAGAAAAAGGTCATGGGAGCAAACTGCTTTAATGTTTTTTGGGGTTTAGCCGCCGTGCTATTGATTTTGCAGCTTGGTTTGGGGGGCTGGGTAACAAGTAACTATTCAGGTATGGCTTGCCAAGGGTTCCCCGCTTGTAATGGCCAGTGGTGGCCAACCATGGATCTTAGTGAAGGTTTCCATCTGACTCAAACGGTTGGCCCCAATTACCTGCATGGACAGCTGCATGCAGAAGCTCGGGTCGCGATTCACTATATGCATCGGCTAGGGGCGCTGTTGCTGGGTGTGTCACTCCTGATGCTTTGGTATCGATATCGCCACAACCCAAGTGTCGCTCGGGCGCTTGTATTTGTTATTGGGGTCTATGCGCTGCAGGTTGTACTTGGCATAGCCAACGTGTTGATGTGGTTGCCTTTGTGGTTGGCACTTGCGCATACTGCAGGGGCCGTTTTACTCGTGATTGGCATGGTGCGGGCTTGGTGGTGCGTGTGCTTGGGCGAGCGATAGAAGATAAGAGTTCAAATTTAAAATGATGTATAATTCCTGTTTAGTTTTTTGATGTACGACGGAGAGCATTATGAATTCGGTCAGCGCACTGATGGCGCTTACATTAGCGCTTGCTGTCATTGCGGCTTTATCCATGTACGCGCTTAAACTGCGCAAAGAGGTAAAACGCCGTGAAGCATTCCGCTTGGATGAAGATTTAAGGGCCCAGCAAAATAGCCTTGAAAATTTGGATTATGTAACAAGTGCATTGGTCCAAGGGCAGGTAGACATTACCGAAGGTTCATGGCGCTGCAAGGTGCTGCTTGAAATTGTTGATGCCAATCTTGCAGAGCATCCTGATTTTAAAGCCTTTTCTGAGGTTTATAACCGGACGCAGCATCTTAAAACGCACTCTGCTCGTGCCAATTTAACGCCCCGTGAGCGCATGAGCGAAGATAAGCAGCGTTTGGAAGTTGAGCGTGATATGAAGCCCGCGGTTCTGGCTGCTGCAGAAGCCGTTATAAAATGGCGTGCACAAGGCGGACCTGAGCTGTATAAAGGCGAAAATAAGAAGTAAGTTTGGTTTATTTTAGTGCGGCAATATGTTTTTTTGGTGCCGGATGTGGCAGTTTTGCTATGCTTGATATGTCGATGTTGGCAAGAAGTTGATATGTCGGCATTGTTGCCTTCAATGGTTAAAGCGTAATAATAGGCAGATTGTTCAATTCAGGCAGGGGAACGCCCGCGTGGTTAAAATTGAACAAGCGAAAAATGGATGCTCTCGCAATAAGAAGCATTGGATAGATTTGGCTATACGGCTAAGTCAGCACTGGATCAAGAAGGAGTCTTGTATGAAAAAGTCAACGACTGGGTTGCTAATCGGTTCCGCCTTGGTAGTGGGCCTTTCAGGCTGTGCCACTTCCGCTAATCAATCTTCTGGCCAAGCTGGTGCTAGCAGCAGTGACCGTAGCTGGTATCAGCACCCTGCTGTTTGCGGTCTGGCGGGAAGTTTGATTGGCGGTAGCATCGGCTATGCCACTAGCAGCTCTTCTGATGAAGATAGCGGTGCGGCAACGGGTGCTGTCGCTGGCGCTGCAATCGGTGGCCTGCTGTGTGCTGATCGTACGCCTGAGCCGGTAGCTCCGCAGTGCCCGACATACGGTGAAGTGCCTGCTGGTGTTGCCGTTGATGCGCAAGGTTGTCCGCTGGACTCCGATAATGACGGCGTGCCGAACTATCGTGACCAGTGTCCGGGTACCCCCGCTGGTGTAGAAGTAGACGCAGTAGGTTGCCCGCTAGACTCCGACGGTGACGGCGTGCCGGATTACCGTGACCAGTGCCCCAATACGCCAGCTGGCACCGAAGTAAACGCGCTGGGTTGCCCAGATAGCGTTGTTCTTCAAGACGTTAACTTCGAGTTTGATTCTGCTCAGTTGACCGATAATGCCCGTAACATCCTGAACGGTGTTGCTGAGCGTCTGGTTAATAACCCCGATGTGCGTGTAAGCATCGATGGTTATACCGATTCACGTGGTACAGCTGCTTATAACAAAGGCTTATCTCAGCGTCGTGCTGAATCTGTGACTGCTTATCTTGCTCAGCGTGGCGTAGAAGCTAACCGCATGCGTGCTGTTGGTTACGGTGAAGAGAATCCGATCGCTACGAACGAGACTGATGAAGGTCGCGCACTGAACCGCCGTGTTGAAATTGACGAGTGGAACTAATACGCAGACTGCTTGGGCGCTAAACGTGTAGTGCTTTTGCTGGATGTGCCGCACATTTACTGTGCGTATCGACGGGAGGCGTATGCCTCCCGTTTTTATTTTCTGCGGCGCTCAAGTCTGTTAGGCTACGCGCTTGTATAACGTTGTATCACTTATTAAACGCCACGATCATTGATAGCGAAATGTGATCCTTGGTATGGATCACCACTGCGCTCAAGGAATACTGAATGCCCATTGTGACACTACCTGACGGTAGCCAAAGAACATTTGAAGCACCACTTTCCATTATGCAGCTTGCAGAATCCATTGGCCCTGGTTTGGCTAAGGCCTGCGTTGCAGGGCGGATAGATGGCGTTTTAGTCGATGCCGCAGATGTTATCGAGCACGATGCAAACGTAGCGATTATTACTGCGCGTGACCCTGACGGCGTGGAGATCATTCGTCACTCCTGCGCGCATTTGATTGGTCATGCGGTAAAGCAGCTTTACCCGGACGCTAAAATGGCGATTGGGCCGGTCATTGATAACGGCTTTTATTATGATGTCGACTTTGGTCGTTCAATTACGCCAGAAGATTTAGAGGCGATTGAAAAACGTATGCAAGCGCTAATAGAGCGCGAGTACGATGTTGTCCGTGAATATGTTGATCGCGATAAGGCAATGTCGACGTTTTCTCAGCGTGATGAAACGTATAAACAGGAAATTATTCGCGATATTCCTGACGGTGCGGATATCCGGCTTTATCATCATGAAGAGTACACGGATATGTGCCGTGGCCCTCATGTGCCTAATACCCGCCATCTAAAAGCGTTTAAGTTGACGAAACTTGCCGGCGCCTATTGGCGCGGGGATGCTTCAAACCCCATGCTGACGCGTATTTATGGCACTGCCTGGGGCGATAAAAAGCAGCTGAAAGCGTACTTGAAGCGGCTTGAAGAGGCTGAAAAGCGCGATCACCGTAAGCTTGCACGCCGTCTTGATCTCTTCCATATGCAGGAAGAGGCGCCAGGGATGGTGTTTTGGCATCCGAACGGTTGGGCGTTATGGCAGCAGATCGAACAGTATATGCGAGGCGTTTATAAAGACGGCGGTTACCAGGAAATTCGCTGTCCGCAAATAATGGACGTATCGTTGTGGAAAAAATCAGGGCATTGGGATAATTACGCGGACGGTATGTTTTTTACCGAATCCGAGAAGCGGGAGTATGCTCTCAAGCCCATGAATTGCCCTGGCCATGTGCAGGTGTTTAATTCCGGGTTGCGCAGCTACCGTGAGCTTCCGGTTCGCTTTGGTGAGTTTGGCGGTTGTCATCGTAACGAGCCCTCTGGCGCTTTGCATGGCATTATGCGTGTTCGTGCGTTTACTCAAGATGATGGTCATGTGTTTTGCACCGAAGCCCAGGTTGAGCCCGAGGTCACCAGCTTTCATCGCCAGGCGCTTAAGGTCTATACCGATTTTGGGTTTGAAGATATTGCCATTAAAATTGCGCTTCGCCCTGAGAAAAGAATTGGTAGTGATGACGTTTGGGATGAGGCGGAAGATGCGTTGCGTCGCGCGTTAAAAGCGTGTGATGTCGAATGGCAGGAGCTCCCTGGTGAAGGTGCGTTCTATGGCCCCAAGATTGAATACCATATGAAAGATTGCTTGGGGCGCGAGTGGCAGGTGGGCACCATGCAGGTTGATTTCATGATGCCCGAGCGTTTAGGTGCTCAATATGTGACCGAAGAGGGCGAACGTAAGCCGCCGGTCATGTTGCACCGTGCTATAGTAGGCTCAATGGAGCGCTTCATTGGTATCTTGATTGAACATTATGCGGGCGCTATGCCATTATGGTTGGCACCTCAGCAGGCGGTAGTGATGACAATCACCGATGCGCAGCGTGATTACGCTCTTGAATTAGAGCAACGTCTGCAAAAAAGTGGCTTACGAGCTAAAGCGGACTTGAGGAACGAGAAGATCGGCTTTAAAATCCGTGAGCATACGTTACAGAAAATTCCCTATCTCCTTGTGGTGGGAGATAAGGAAGTCGAAGCTGACTCAGTGGCCGTGCGAACTCGCAGCGGCGAAAACCTCGGCACAATGACAGTCGATGCACTTATCGAGCGTCTTGGTGCGGAGCGAGCAGCCCTGGCGACATCGTCAATTGCCTAAGGAGACGGAACGATCAAGCGAAGCAATCAGCGCGGGCGTCCAGCAGACAAACGCCCACCAATGAACGAGCGAATTACCGAAGAAGAAGTGCGTTTAATCGATGCTGAAGGTGAGCAGTTGGGCGTTGTGCCTACCACCGAAGCGATTGAGCGTGCAGAAACTGCCGGTTTAGACCTCGTGCAAATTTCGAATGCCGATCCCATTGTCTGTAAGATTATGGATTACGGTAAATTCGTTTTTGAGACGAAGAAGCAGAAAGCGGCTCAAAAGAAAAAGCAAAAGCAAATCCAGGTTAAGGAAGTTAAATTCCGTCCTGGCACCGACGAAGGCGATTATCAGGTAAAATTGAAAAACCTGATGCGCTTTTTGGAAGGTGGTGACAAGGGTAAGGTCACTTTGCGCTTCCGTGGTCGTGAAATGGCGCACCAGGACATCGGCCGCAAGCTGATGGAAAGGATCGCGGCAGACCTGGAAGAGATCGGAACGGTGGAATCCTTCCCGAAAATGGAAGGCCGCCAGATGATCATGATTCTTGCCCCGAAAAAGAAGTGATCCAACGGCGAAACCAACGGGCCATCGCGTAGGTGATGGTCGGCCCTGGATTTTCTAAAAAATATCGAGCGGAGTTTTCTCATGCCGAAAATCAAAAGCAACAGCGGCGCTGCAAAGCGCTTTAAAAAGACCGCTAATGGCTTCAAGCACAAGCAGTCTCACCGTAGCCACATCCTGACCAAAAAATCGACTAAGCGTAAGCGTCAGCTGCGTGGAATGAAGCAGGTTCACGCTGCTGATAAAGCGCTGATCCAGCGCATGCTGCCAAACCTATAAGTCGTTTTTTTTGTCTGAGTGCTTAAAGCCTCAGCTATAAAGTCAGGAGTGTGTTATGACTCGTGTTAAGCGTGGTGTAGTTGCCCGTCGTCGCCATAAAAAAGTATTGAAGCAGGCTAAAGGTTACTACGGTGCCCGTTCGCGTGTTTTCCGTGTAGCTAAACAGGCCGTTATCAAAGCAGGTCAGTATGCTTATCGTGACCGCCGCAACCGTAAGCGTCAGTTCCGTGCGCTGTGGATTCAGCGTATTAACGCTGCTGCACGCATCAACGGTATGTCTTACAGCCGCTTTGTTGGCGGTTTGAAGAAAGCCGGCATCGAAATTGACCGTAAAGTATTGGCTGATCTGGCTGTACACGAAAAAGCCGCATTTGCTGCTATCGTGGAAAAAGCCAAGGCTGCCCAATAACGTCATAGCTGTGCAAATGCCAGCGTGAATTGACGAAGGTCATTTCAGTGTGACCCGCAGGGGAAGAGCAGCCGCTCTTCCCCTGTTTTTTTGTCACCTTCAATGTGCGACACCCTCATAAAAGGGAACCGCTTAATTCGGAGTGAAACGGATGGACCACCTTCCTACTCTGGTATCTGAAGCACGTGATGCCATTCAGGCATCGCAAGATGTTGCTTCGCTGGATGAGTTGCGAGTTCGCTATTTAGGCAAAAAAGGCGAAGTAACGGCTTTGCTGAAAGGGTTAGGCAAGCTAACAGCCGAAGAGCGCCCGGCTGCTGGCGAACGCATTAACCAGGCAAAGCAAACATTGGCTAATGAAATTGACGCTAAGCGCCAGCAGCTAGAAAACGCAGCATTGAATGAGAGGTTGGCCGCTGAGCGCATCGATGTTACGTTGCCGGGCCGTGGGCAGGCCAGTGGTGGCTTGCACCCGGTTACGCGTACGCTTGAACGTATCGAAAGCCTGTTTACGCGTATCGGCTATGACGTCGCGGTAGGACCAGAAATTGAAGATGACTATCACAATTTCGAAGCGCTCAATATTCCTGCGCATCACCCGGCACGCGGCATGGCGGATACGTTCTATTTTGATGCAACGCGTCTGCTGAGAACGCATACTTCCCCCGTTCAAGTGCGCACAATGAAAGAGAGCGAGCCGCCCATTCGGATTGTGTGCCCCGGACGCGTTTATCGTAGCGACTCCGACCTGACGCATACGCCTATGTTTCACCAAGTGGAGGGACTGCTGGTGGACGAAGGGGTTAGCTTTGCTGACCTAAAGGGCACGATTGAAGACTTTCTGCAGGCGTTTTTTGAACGGGACGACCTTTCTGTTCGCTTCCGCCCTTCGTATTTTCCATTTACCGAGCCTTCTGCTGAAGTCGATATCCAATGCGTTATGTGCAGCGGTTCAGGCTGCCGTGTTTGCTCGCATAGTGGCTGGCTGGAAGTAATGGGTTGCGGCATGGTACATCCCGAAGTTTTCCGTCACTCGGGTATTGATACTGAACGCTATACCGGCTTTGCCTTTGGCATGGGGGCTGAGCGCTTAGCGATGCTGCGTTACGGTGTAAACGACTTGCGCCTGTTCTTTGAAAACGATCTGCGCTTCTTGCGCCAATTCGCTTAAGACCGCTGCCGAACACAGGAACGATCATGAAATTTTCAGAACAGTGGCTGCGCGAATGGGTATCACCGCAGCTGGACACGCAGGCAATTGCTGATCAAATCACGATGGCCGGCTTGGAAGTCGATGCAGTTGAAGCCGTAGCCGCTGCGTTTAGCGGCGTTGTCGTTGCTGAGGTGCTTACCAAAGAGAAGCACCCGGATGCCGACAAATTAAACGTATGTACCGTTAATGATGGCTCGGGTGAACCGGTGCAGGTGGTGTGCGGTGCAGCAAACGTTGATATCGGCCAGAAGATTCCTTTTGCTCAGGTAGGGGGCGTGCTGCCAGGCGATTTCAAAATCAAGAAGGCCAAGCTGCGCGGTGTAGAGTCACGCGGCATGATTTGTTCAGCATCGGAACTTGGGCTTGAGGAAGAAACCTCGCCCGGTATTCTGGTATTGGCTAATTCTGCGCCTATTGGCATCGATTTTCGCGAATATATGCACCTCAACGATATGACCATTGAGGTGGATCTTACGCCTAACCGCGGAGATTGCTTAAGTGTTAAGGGGCTTGCCCGTGAGGTGGGCGTGCTTAACCGGTTAGCCGTAACGCCGCCGGTCATCGAATCTATCCCGGCCGTAATAGATGACACCTTTGCTGTCAGCGTTGAAGCACCTGAGCAGTGTCCCCGATATGTGGGTCGCCTCATCAAGGGCATTAATGTAAAAGCGGAAACACCGCTTTGGATGGTAGAGCGCCTGCGTCGTAGCGGTATCCGTTCCATTGATCCTGTGGTGGACGTTACTAATTACGTCATGCTAGAGCTTGGCCAGCCGATGCATGCGTTTGATCGCGATAATTTGAACGGCCGCATCGTTGTGCGCATGGCGAAAGAGGGGGAGCGGCTAACCTTGCTGGATGGGCAAGACATTGCCCTGCGCCCTGGAACATTAATGATTACCGATGAGGCGGGTCCGCTTGCCATGGCGGGAGTCATGGGCGGAGAGAATTCTGGGGTTAACGAAACTACCCAGACGATTTTCCTGGAGTCGGCATTTTTTACACCACTGGCGATTGCGGGTAAGGCGCGCTCTTACGGTTTACACACTGATGCGTCACACCGGTTTGAGCGTGGCGTGGACCCTGAGCTTGCTACAGCGGCCATTGAGCGTGCGACACGCTTACTGTTGGATATTTGTGGCGGCCAGCCTGGCCCTGTCACTGAATGCGTCAGTGAAGAGTATGTGCCTGCTTCTCGCACTATTTTGCTGCGTGAAGCGCGTTTGGAAAGTGCGCTCTCCAAGAAACTGGCCAATGAGGATGTCACCGACATTCTGACGCGTTTGGGTCTTGAGGTGAGTCAGCAGGCTGAAGGCTGGTCGGCTGTTGCGCCCAGCTGGCGTTTTGATGTCGCGATTGAAGAAGACCTGATCGAAGAGATCGCCCGAATTCATGGCTACAATAATCTGCCTGTTCGCCGCCCGGCTGCACGGTTAGCGCTGCGCTCTGCAGATGAAGCAACGCTCACCCAAGCGCAGCTGCGTCGCCAAATGGTCGCTCGTGGTTTCCAGGAGGCGATTACTTATAGCTTTGTGGCTCCCGAACTTCAGGCCGCTATATTGCCTGATGCCGTCTCTCCGGTACTTGCTAACCCCATTTCAGCGGATCTCTCAGTGATGCGGGCCAGCCTTTTCCCGGGCCTGGTGCGGGCCATGGAACATAACTTAAACCGTCAGCAAACCCGCGTTCGCCTGTTCGAAACGGGGCTGGTATTTAATGGCGAACTGGATCAACTGTCCCAGGTTCCCATGATGGGGGCGTTAGTCTGTGGCAGTCGGGAAACGGAAGGTTGGGCAGGTTCTAAAGAGCGTATCGACTTTTACGATCTCAAAGGGGATCTTGAAAGCCTTCTAGCCTTGGATGGCAATCTTGATGCGTGGCGCTTTGAGCCAGCCGAGCATCCAGCGCTTCACCCCGGCCAGAGTGCTGAAATACAGTACAACGGCGAGCATGCCGGATGGATGGGAACTTTGCACCCGCAAGTGCGCGCAAAGCTGGGCCTTAAAATGGATGCGGTACTCTTTGAAGTACGCCTGGATATGTTAAGCCAAGGGCAGATCCCGGCCTTTGAAGCGTTATCACGTTATCCTGAAGTGCGACGCGATCTGGCGTTTATCGTAAAACAAGCGGTGCCCGTTCAGGCTCTACTGGATTGCGCTAAAGAAAAAGCTGGTGATTACTTAAAAGACATTACGCTATTTGATGTCTATGCTGGTAAAGGCGTGGCGGACGACCATAAGAGTATTGCATTAGGCTTGACCTGGCAGCATCCTTCACGCACGCTAAACGATGAAGAAATCAACCAGTTGGTAGATTCCATCGTGACACAAGTGCGTGTCCAGTTGGAGGCTGAGCTACGCGGCTGACAATAATATGCCACGACACGGCGCTTATCACGTTCTTGGCAATGCGTTTGCTACAAGGAGGGTCCTATGGGTGCGTTGACCAAAGCAGAGCTGGCAGAGCATTTACATACTGAGCTGGCACTGTCTAAACGAGAAGCAAAAACCATGGTCGAAGCTTTTTTCGAAGAGATTCGAGCCTGCTTACGAGAAAATGAACAGGTTAAGCTGTCTGGGTTTGGTAACTTTGATTTGCGTGATAAGCGTGAACGGCCGGGCCGTAACCCAAAAACCGGTGAAGAAATACCTATTTCTGCCCGCCGTGTAGTGACCTTTCGACCAGGTCAAAAATTAAAGCAGCAAGTCGAGCACTATGTGAAAACCAAATAGTCCTTGATGTTAATGACCTATCCGTAGCGTCGTTTTCGCTATATAACGGAGTGCCTTTGGGCGCTCC
>NZ_JBQSYD010000047.1:0-13377 GCF_052378905.1 Halomonas sp. AOP22-C1-8
AGGCTTGAAAAACCCCATTTTCAGCGGGCCTGACAGCCTCTCGAGCCCTCCCCATCGCCACCAGGTAGTATCTGTCACCGTTTTCGGGAAGCAGGCAGCCCCACCCTGCTTGAGCTAGGTAGTATCTGTCACCGATTTACCCTCGGACTGATAGACTAGGCTTGCAAAACCCCATTTTCAGCGGGCCTGACAGCCTCTCGAGCCCTCCCCATCGCCACTGGGTAGTATCTGTCACCGTTTTGCCCTCACGCCCGGTGACTCCGGCTCACTGCAAAGAATTCGCCACACAACTTCCCGATACTTTTGTGGTGTGTTAGAAATAGAGTGCACCTCTTGATGAGGGGTATAGAGGTATCGGCCTCTCAAAATAACCGATCCTTCACTCTAAATTCGTCGCAGCAGCTGCTGTCGACTTTCATAAATCGGCCTGCCATGCAGCGCCTTCACGCTTGTCGCATATCCTGATGTGGCATAACCAGCTCCTGTGCAACCATCTGATGATCCGCTGCTAACTCATAGCTACCAGCCGTCGATGTACACGACTCTAGTTATCCCTTTCTCTCAGCCATTTTATTGTCATTGTCATTGGCTATTTATCGCCAGCTGAAGTGAAAGACCTGCTTGAGATCGCTACAACATTGCCTGCCTTTGCGACTAAGTAGCTGCCGTCATTAGCGCGCCGTCTCTGTGTCGCGTAGCGCACAGAGACGGCGCCCGGCGCCGACGAGTCCGCCCGGCTCGAGAGCCCGCGTAGCGGGCCGCAGGGCCGGGCGGACTCGCCCGCGGCACCACGCCTGGAGCTACCAATACCCTCACCAAAACCCCTCATGAAGCACTTTGTTCGTGGTCGATGACCACCCGCCTGGCCGGCGGGCACGCGCTCATTCTGCTCACGAGGCGACTACACCACAGTGCTGTACCGGACGGCCGCCACCCGTCCAACGACCCTCCCGCCGAGCTCCGGCTCACCGCGGTCGTGTACAGCTGACCCACAATGATCGCCGTCCAGTAGGCGTTACCTTCTGGCGTTATCGTCGCGTCAAGACGAGCCCCCAAAGGCCCGACCGAGCCAAATTTCGGTTTATCACTTACCACTCGTTAGGCGGGAAAGACGGGGGAAATAAGACATAAAACACAGGAGATCAGGAGTGGGACGCTACGCCAGTTCGAGGAACTATGGGTATGGAAAACAGCTCGCACATGCCGGCAAAACAGCATTGCGCGATCACTACGGCCAGGGACATCACAGTACAGTCGCAACACACTCAGAGCGCTGGACACAGTTCGCCGTATGGGCGCGAGAGCAAGGCGTGCGAGACGTTGCCAAGATCGACAACCAAGAGCTCGCAGCCACCTACGCGCAACATATGCGGGACCAGGTCGAAGCCGGCGAAATCTCAGTCGCAACAGCACAGAACCGCATCAGTAGCGTGAACACTATCTTCGCTGCACTGCGCGGCGATCGTCAGGTCCAGGTCTCACCAAGCGAATATGCCGGATCGCGCAGCGCGGTCCGTACCGAAGCACCGGCCGCCCGGGATATAAGGCGTGTCCAGAGCGCCACCGAGGCCCTGCGCGAGGCCGGACTGCCCCGCGCCGCTGCGGTCCTCGAGCTCGCCAGAACGCTCGGCGTGCGCCGCGAGGAAGCCGTCAAAGCCGATCTCGACCGCTGGTCGCGCGAGGCCGCGCGACACGGCGCAGTCAACGTCCTCGAGGGCACGAAAGGCGGCCGCGACGCGCCTCGCTGGGTGCCGATCGGCGAGGCCCAGCGGCGGGCGCTGGCCAGCGCCGTCGCCGCCCGCCCCGACGGCAGCCACAACCTCATCGCTCCTCACGAGCGCTACGCCCAACTCGCCATCAGCCGCGGCGGCGAGATCGCCCAGGGGCGCGCAATTCTGCAGCAGCACGGCCTGCCCGGCTACCACGACGCCCGCGCCGCTTACGCCTGCCAGCGCTATGAGCAGATCACCGGCTGTCCCGCGCCGGCCGTTGCCGGCTATCGCCAGGCGCCCCGGGACCTGGATCGCCAGGCGCGAACGACGATCTCCGCCGAGCTCGGCCACGGCCGGCTCGATGTGTTGACCGCCTACGTGGGGAGCAGCCGATGACTACCGCTCGCCCTACACAGATCGATGTCCTACTGAGACGCGCCCAGCCCGGCAAGACCAGTAGCGTTCAGGCACATATTCGCCGCGGCCGTCGCATCGCGACACTGATTGAAAAACGCTGGGGGGTCCGCGAACCTTACCAATGGCGCGTAAAACATCTGCAATGGGTGCTCAAAGCTGGTATCGCCGAGCTAGCTCAATCCAGCCAGTACGATTACTGGCGAACGGCTTGTGTACTCGCCGCGGCCCTAGGCCGCTGGCCGGCTTGGGAACCCCATCTGCGCGGCTCCTGGACGCGCCCCAAGCCTCCAGGCCCGTGCCCCGGGGCTCCGGGAGGTCGTCCGCGGAAGCTCGCTCGTTCTCGCTCCTAAAGATCAATATACTGTTGAGTAATCATCGATAAAGGTTTCCCAGATGACGGTCGCGCTGCTGCCACTTGGGATTTTGTTCGCTGCCCTGTTTATATTCGGTAGCGGTCTCGTCTGGGCCCGCCGACGCGACAGACAGGAACAGATCCAAACCATCCTCGAGAAAGTCGAACCCTGGTCCGGCTCGCGAGACGCCGCTGAGGCGTGGTATCGAAACCACTCCATCGCGGCCCTAGGGAATCTAACTGCCGCGGACTTGGTCGCCCAGGGGCGTGCCAACGACGTGCTGACGTACCTCGCCCACATCGAAGAGAATGGGTACGCATAACCCCGACCACAGACTTGCCATGCAGCGACAACCGTAATTGAGCCTCCTATGACACCTTTCAGCTGGATGATCGTGGCCTTCGCTGTGTTCATGGCCGGCGTGTGTCTGTTCACCTACGTGCAGATCGAGCGCAACACCCACCAGACCCGCCAGCGGCGCCTAACTCGCGAGCAAGACGCCCAGGGCCAGCCGACGGCCTGACGCCGACCCACGCCCCCATCAGGCGAGCTCGCCGACCCGCAAACCCCGCTACGGCGGGGTTTTTCGTGTCTGGCCAACGACGACACGCCCTGCTGCCGGAATATTTCGTATAACTTCGTATTTTGTATTGTATTTTGTATTGTATAACATATAATATGAAATACGATATACGATACAGCCGAGAGGAATACGATATGGCACGCACCGGGATCACCTACGAGCAGGTCGCCACCGCCGCCGACGCCCTGGTGGGGCAAGGCGAGAAGCCCAGCATCCAGCGCATCCGCGAGCAGCTGGGCACCGGCAGCCCCAACACCATCCATCGCCACCTCAAGGCGTGGCGGGCCACCCAGGCGCCGGCCGAGCGCCGCGCCGCCCGCCTGCCCGACGAGCTGGCCGCCGCCCTGGCCGAGGAGCTGGAACGTCAGGCCGCCGCGGCGCGTGCTGAGGCCGAGGAGAATGCCCTCGAGGCTCAGCACACCGCCGACGAGCTGGCCGCCACCGGCGAGCAGCTGGAGGAGCAGGTCGAGGAACTGAGTGGCCGGGTGGAGGCCCTGGAGAGCGAGCGCGATCGGGTCACCGGCGAGCGCGACGAGGCGCGCAGCGCCGTGGCCGAGTTCCGCGATCGGGTGAAGGAGCTGGAGGCCCAGCGCGACGAGGCCCGCCAGCAGCTGGCCGAGGCCCGCAACCGCGTGACCACCCTCGAGGAGCAGCGTGACGAGGAGCGGGAAGCGCGCATCGCGGCACAGCGTGAGGCCAAGCAGACCGACCAAGCCCGCATCGAGGCCGAACGCGCCCTGGCCGTGGCCGAGACCCGCACCGAGGCCGCCCAGCAGCAGGCCGAGGAGCGTGCCAAGGCACTCCAGGAGGAGCGGCAGGCTCGCCAGCAGGACGCTCAGGACCACCGTCAGGCCCTGGCCGAACAGCGAGACGAGTACCGCGAGCGCCTAGCCGCCCTAGAAAAGCAGCTCCAGGACGCCCAGAAACGCGCCCAGGAGGCCGAAAAGGGTCAGACCAAGGCCGAGGTACAGGGTGAGGCCCTAGCGGCCCGTATGGAGGCCCTGGAGGATCGCCAACGTAACGACCGGGAGGAGGACCAGCTGTCGCTGGGGGAGTAGGTCAAGCTCTGGTGATGACCCTTAGATGTATGCTTCACGTTCTCTAGTGGACCTCGACTCCAATTTCCTCCCCACAATTTCACCCTAGGTCCACTATAGTGGACCTAGGGGTAATTATCTTTGTCCACTTAATCACATAATGCTTTGATTAATATGTCCTTTTTCTTCACATCATTCCAAGTGGATGTTGACCCCAATTCCCTCCTCCTAAAACGGCACAGTCGTATCATCTAGATACTGATGGGAGATCCCCCCCGCGTACTGCTAAACAACGGGCGCGAAGCGCCCAATGTTCCAGCAGGGCAATGGGGTGGCGACCACTGAGGCTGGATTCTTTAGCGGCCAAGCCTGCTCGCTGGGCAGCGCAGGCGCGAAGCGCCTCGAAGCTGCCCAATTGTTGCGCCTTTGGCGCACCCTCGTTAGGCCCGCGAAGCGGGGGCGAAGGGAGCGGAGCGACCGGAGGGTAGGTGAACGCGCATCTGCGCGTCTTTTCTGTTCCTTTTCCTTTTCCCCTTTTAGGATCCCATAAATCACTGAAAATTAAAATGAATTACCCCTTAGAGGGGGAGGGATTTGGGGTTGTGCAGGGAGGGATTTGGGGTTTGGAGGGGAGGGATTTGGGGTTGCTAGGGGGAGGAAGTTGGGGCATAAAGGGAGAGAATAATATTCTCACCTAACGGGAGCGAGTCGTGCCACAACAGCAAGGAAGCTTACCGGTCTACAAGAGCAACGCCCTCATCGAAGCCTCATACCGGCTTACCCCAGCAGAACAGCGCATCATGCTGGTCTGCATCTCGCAGGTGCGAAGGGATCAACCAATTACCGATGAGGTTCTGTACAGCGTTAGCGCTGACGACATCATAGCGCTGACCGGCAGTGCATCTCATACGGTCTATGACGAACTAGCTAAAGCCGCACTTCGCCTAAAGCGTCGTGAGGTCTGGATCACTGAGCGACCCAACGGGGAAGGAACTCATAAAGAAACGCTAGTCACCGGTTGGGTGCAATCGATTCGTTACCGAAAAGCGGAAGGCAGGGTAGAACTACGCTTCACCAAAGACATGCTGCCCTACTTAACCCAGCTAACGGAACAGTTCACTCGCTATGCGTTAGGCGATGTAGCGAAAATGACTAGTGCTCACGCCATTCGACTCTACGAATTACTATGCCAATGGCGAGACTCAGGCGAGCGTGTCGTAACCATAGAGTGGCTCCGAAAAGCACTCCAATTAAGCGATAAGTACCCTGCCATAAAAGATTTTAAGCGGTGGGTAGTCCAGCCAGCCGTGGAGCAGATCAACGAACACAGTCCATTCTGGGTAGAGTGGCATCAGCGAAAGACCGGGCGACGTGTCAGCCATTTCGTCTTCACGTTCGGAGAGAAGACCGACAAGAAGACGTCAGGTATCACTGACAAGCGGCGTAAGCCAAAACGTACAGCATCTGCGGACCAGGGAAGCCAGGGCGTACTGTTCGGCATTCCCCGCCATCTCATCGAGCAGCAAGCGCGCCCAGGTGAGAGCTATGAGGATGCAGCACTACGTCTCCTCCAGAAGAAACGTGATCAGGCAGTGGAGGCTGAACAAGCCTGACCCGTTCGCGCTTCTCACGAGCTTTACAGTCCTCCGAGGCCATCCCCTTCAATGCTTCATGGGCCAGCATTCACTACCTCCTTCTGCCGCTTTCGACACGGCATAGGGCTCAAGCGCTAAAATAACCAATTTGTTAATGGCCGGGGAGGTTTCACTCCTCAGGCAGGCTTCGTATGTACTCGGTGAGTAGCTCCTTCACCGTCTTACCCTGTCGAGCCGCATAGATCTTCAGCTTGGCATGCTGGTCAGCCGACAGCTCGAAGTTGACCCGCTTCTTAGGCTGCTCATCGCTCAAGCTAGCTAAGGTCGCTGCTTTCCTCTTGTCGCTAGCCTTTACGCTCGGGCGCCCAGCGCTCAGTGTGCCTTTCTTTGAACTCATTTACTCATATCCTCATTAACTGAAAGCTTCAAATGAGTTTTTGTGTAATCTCAGCAGCCAGGGCGCGCACTTCGGCAGCCGCGTCGCCATTGGGCTCGCTATCCAGCACCGTGGTCCCTGTCGCCGCGGTGCCGGGGTAGCTAACCCTCTGGGTAATGCGGGCATCCAGAACGGGCAACTCGTATCCGTTAAGCGCCTCAGCGACCTCGGCACCGATGCGCGTCCCTTTGATAGCCCGCGACACCACGAAGGCCGCCTGAAGGGCTCCGTCCGTCACCTCGATGCGTTGCTTCACCAAATCCACCAGATCTGCCGTAGCCCAGATGTCATAAGGGCTGGGTTGGACAGGAATCAGGACGAAGTCAGCTGCCTTGATGGCAGACACAGCCAAGTCAGCCGCCTGAGGAGCCCCATCGATGACGACGAACTCCTGGCGGGCCACGCTCTTCAAGTCACGCCCTATTGTTGGGCGATCGATCCCCACCACCGTGACGGGCTGATCTTCTCTGACAGCCGCCCAGTCCCTCGCGCTACCTTGAGGATCGGAATCCACCAGTAGCACCTCTTTCCCCTCCAGCTGGAGGGCACGTGCCAGATGGGTCGCGATTGTGGTCTTCCCCGAGCCACCCTTCTGATTGAGTACCGCAATGACGTGCATAGGGCCTCCATAAGTATTTGATTCTCTACTCATAGAATCATAACATCATTTGCGCTTTTGAGTTAACACCGTGAAAAACAAGCCGCCTCGATGGGCGGCCTGTCGATGCCCAGAATAGAAGGCGAATCAGGCAATCTCCGTATGGCGGGGAGGTTTGATCAGGCTCTCTGCTGGGATCCCAAACATTTCGTGTAGCTTCCACACCATGGCCAGAGTCAGGTTGCGCTTGCCGTTGAGAACCTCGTAGACACGATTGCGCTTACCAATAGCCGGCTCCAGATCCTTGGCCGTTAGCCCCTCCTGATCCATGCGGAACCTGATGGCTTCAATGGGATCCGGCAGGTCCACGGGAAATTGCTTCGCTTCGTAGGCCTCGACCAGGGTCAGAAGAATCTCGAAGCGGTCGCCGTCCTCAGTGCCGGGCTCGGGCTCATTGTCGAAGTATGCGGATACTTCACGCAGCACAGCCTGATAGTCGCTCTCGGTGCGAATCGGGCGAATGTTCATAGCCTCACTCCATTTCAACTGTCTCGGCATCCACCTTGTCATACTCGGCGTGGGTACCGACGAATTTGATATAGACCGCGCCAAACCGGTAAGCAACGCTCACAATGAGCCGGTAGTCGTTGCCCTTGATGTCAAATACGACGCGCTTGTTGCCCAGCACGCTGGCCCTTGGGTACCGCTCCTTGATGTCATGTGTACTCTGCCACTGCGAGTGCTTCACTTCATCGACCCAGGCCTCCAGCGGGCCCTTGGCGTCAGGATGCTGCCTCCAGAAATCCCTTAGGGTTTTCGTCGATACGATTCTCATGCAACCTCCTTGATGGAGGCATCGTGTCCCAAATTGGGACTACTGTCAAACCCTATAGTTCCCTCCTCCCTGCATCCTCAGAGAGAACGATGCGGAGGCCCCGCCAGAGCTGGCGACTAAGCCCTGTGGCGCCTGGCATGCAAGAGGGATGGCAGATACCGCCGGAGAGTGCCCAATGCACAAACACTCAAATAAGTTTCAACTCAAAAACTCATTTGAGCATATGAGAAAAGCTTCTCGGCCACGATCACACCTCCTCTATCTCACGATGGTTTACCACTTTACTCAGCCCTTCCCTTTCCAATGAGGCATTCAGGGTCACCCGGCTAACGCCGAAATGCTTAGCTACCTCGGTCTTGGTGATCTCAGGATCAGCCAGCATTGCCACTGCCTTGCGCACGTCTGCCGCTGACATGACAGGACGGCGACCTCCCTTACGACCGCGGGCACGCGCCGCGGCCAGGCCCGCCAAGGTGCGTTCGCGGATCAGGCTGTGCTCAAACTCCGCCAGGGCGCCGAAGATGTGGAACACCAGCTTGCCCCCGGCACTGGTGGTATCGATCGCCTCGGTCAGCGATCGGAAGCCCACTCCACGCTCGTTCAGTTCGTGGATCAGCTCCACCAGATCCTTGAGCGAGCGGGCCAAACGGTCGAGCTTCCACACCACCAGGGTGTCGCCGTCGCGCAGCGTCCTCAGGCAGGCCTGCAACTCGGGACGCTCCCGATTGGTACCGGTGACACACTCCTCGAAGACCTGCTCGCAGCCGGCCTCTTGAAGTGCGTCACGCTGCAACTGGGGATTCTGGTCCTGTGTGCTGACCCGTGCGTAGCCGATGATCATGCGCCCTCCTCGCCATGGCGATTTATAAGAAAACAAACCTTGGTTTTCTTTACGTCATGATCGCATACCAGGAGCGACGTCAGAACTAGGTGCCGAGACAGGTTCCTCCCGCTTGCTTGCCCTAACGGGAGCACTGATACATACCAGGCAGCCCAATATCAGCACGATGCCTGCCCAGCCCATCAGCGGCAGGCGCTCTCCGACGATGACCACCGCCAGTCCTGCCGCCACCACAGGCTCGAACAGGGTGATCGTCGTGGCGGTGCTGGCAGGGATACGCGCCAGGCCGTGCCCGAAGCAGAGGTACCCCAGGAACATAGGCACCAGGGCCATGTAGAGCCCTACCAAGGCATTCACCCATGAGGCCAGCAGCGGCGCCCCCGTGACCAAGAGCACCGGCATCAGCATCAGGCCGCCCATCCCGAAGGTGGCCCCCATGGCGGCTCGGGAAGCGATGCCACGCTGCATGAGGCGGCGTGCCGTCCATGAATACAGCGCATAGGTCAGGCCGGCCAATAGTCCCAACAGCACGCCGGGAATCACGCCCGATGCCGTTCCAGTCGGCACATGGCCGCTTCCTTCGGCCAGACACAGCAACACCATGCCGGCTAGCCCGAGCCCGGCGCCGATCATCCAGCGGCGAGTAAGTCGAAGCCCATCCAGACGAGTCTCGATCAACGCCGAGAGCAGAGGTGCCGAGCCGATAGAGACCACGGTGCCGATGGTGACTCCGGCCAGGCGCATCGAGGCATAGAACGCCAACGGATAGATCGCCACGGCGACGGCGCCCAGCAGCAGGTACCGCCACTGAGCGCGCAGCGCGCTGGTATGGCGACGGATCCTTCCAGCAGAGAGGGCAGCCTGCATCAGGCCACCGCCGCCCATGGCCACGGCACCAATCGCCACGGCGCTGACGTCCGGTGCGAAGGTCGCCGCAGTGCCGGTGGTTCCCCACAGGATGGCGGCCACCAGCACGGCGGCAATACCCAGCAAGCGCTCCTGAGTCGTCCGGCTCATGACGCCTCCAGCATGGCGGCCGCCAGGTCACGCGCCTGGCGCAAACAGTCGCTGCGCCCCTCTAGCCCGGCGCGGGCCATGGCACCTTCAAGCAAGAAGGCCAGGTGGTGTGCTAACTGGGCGGATCGCTGCGGATCAGCACCGAGCATGTCGCCGACATGTTGAGCCAGCAGCGCTTCAACCTGCTCCTTGTGCCCTCTAACTACTGCCCTGCCTGGATCCCCGGCCGGCAACTCGGCCGCGGCATTCAGCAGCCCACAGCCGCGAAAGCCTCGCTCATAGGCATGCTCGGCATGGTCCTCATAGGCCATGAATACAGCCATCACCCTGTCGCGCGGGGTGGTGGCCTGACGTAGGCGCGCTTCATACAACACCAGCCATTCCGCATGGCGCGCCTCTAGATAGGCTGCCACCAGCTCGGCCTTCGAGGAGAAGTTGTTGTAGAGGCTTTTCTTGGCGACACCCGCCCGCTTCACGATGGTGTCGATCCCCGTCGCCGTGATGCCATCGCTGTAGAACAGCGTCGAAGCCGCATCGAGCAGCCGGTCATGGGCGCTCCTGGGCGGCTGAATGGGTGATGTCTTCATGTCGATACCTCAAGGGACGCCGCGAGTAGGTAGACTAGTCTACCTACTCGCGGCGCAAGGTCAAGATGGCTCCCTCAGGCTGAGCAGAAGCTATAAAACACCCCTTTTATGTACGTAGAAATATTTACGCAATTTCTTTACACGAAACCGCCCCTCCAGGGCCTCCTGGAGGGGCGGTCATCGCGCGTAAAGAAAACGACCCATTTTCTACCTTCTGGAACTCATGACCTTGTGTGTAGCACGCCATCGCCCTTTCCTCATCCTATTGCGTTAAATGCCATTCTTAAGCAAGATGGATTTTATGCTTGATAATATTTTTAGACATGTGGAATAGAAATGACGAAAACGGCCTTATTTTTTTCGAGGATCGTAGGCACCACATTTATCACTGCGATGATTGTCGCATTAGCATTACTGCTCATTGATGGAAAAAAAATAAAAGCCGAGATCAATAGAGATCTAGGTGCCAGGTTATGCCCTCCATCACACCCTATTTATGTTGAAATTTATAACTATAGCTTTGAAAAAATAACAGGAGCCAATTTCAGCATGGAGCTAAAAAGTGGAGACGAATCAGGAAATCTTCTTCACCGCCCCAGCAGGATTTTTGATAAGGAAGTCAGCCCTTTCAGTAAGGAATATGACTGCTATTCTGACGAATATATTCATAGGTACATCCCTGAATTCAAGCAATAAGCGCAGCACCTGCGGTATCTAGGGCTCCTGAGTATTCCCCCAGAAACACCTGCGCCGGTGTTCGATAGCCGAGCCGTTTTCGGGGGCGGTCATTCAGCTTCATGACCACTTTGCGCAGCTTGGTATCGGTGACCTGTCGGAAGTCCGTTCCCTTGGGGAAGTACTGCCGTATCAGGCCGTTGGTATTCTCGTTGGTCCCACGCTGCCCGGAGCAGTAGGGGTCGCAGAAGTACGTCGACGCCGTCACCGCCTTGGCCACGGCTTCGTGGCCGGCAAATTCCGAGCCATTGTCCAGAGTAATAGTTTGGACAGCTCCCCGACGAGGCTTCAACAGGCGGATCATGGCCGCTTGTGTCAGCTCCGCCGAGATCTTGGACAGTCGTGCCGCCAGCAGATAGCCGCTGCGACGCTCGACCAGCGTAACCAAGCCCGATTGCTTGTGCCCATGGATCACGGTGTCGCCCTCCCAGTGGCCGATGAAACGCCGGTCATCGACCTCAGCGGGGCGGCGCTCAATCCCTACCCTGTTGGGGATCTTGCCCAGCCCAGCGCTCTTGGCCTGGACGCGGTGCTTGCTGCGACGCTTGGGCTGACGGAGATGCCGCCAGAGATCACCACCCCGTGCCTTGTCATCCCAGATCAAGGAGTAGATCCATTGATGACTGACGCCGACGCCGGCCAATGGCGCTGTGAAGCCACTGATTTGCTGGGGGCTCCACTCCTCACGCAGCCGGCCGACAACGGCGGCAATCATGCTCGGCAGGCGCTTTGTCCACTTCCAGGCGGTACGGCGCCGATGGTCACTGAGAGCCTGAGCCTGCTCGGGATCATAGCCATCGGAGGTCGCGTTGCGGCGCAGCTCACGACTGATCGTGCTGCTGTGGAGGCCCAACTCCCTGCCGATCTGCCGCTGGCTCATGCCCAAGTCATAGCGGGCGTGGATCTGGTATCGTTGGATCTGGGTCAGCTGTCGGTATCCCATGCTCTGCATCACTTTGGTCGGTGAGCCGAGAAGGGTACCGGCGCTGGCCCTCCTGCCTCCACCGTGCTGTCCAAAGTGCTGCGGTTATTCTATGAATCCAGGACGAAAAGGCCCGCCACCGCATCCGCACAGCTAGTTAGGCCGTGGCTAAGGCTGTGTCGGGCTATCCTGTGATGCGATCTGGACAATAAGGACAAAAATTTAGAGGTGGGACCTGAGGAACCACGCCATTTTTTCATGCGTTACCAGCAGGTCTTCGAACAAGCTCGTCGTTCCGATATCATGCTGACGATCCGAGACGTTTCCGTGCTGCTCCCGTAGCTCTCGAATGACTGTTTCATGGTCTTCGAGCAGCTGGCCTAACATACCCTTCGCGTCGGGCAGGTCCTTGTGCTCGTCGAACTCATGAATCCGGGTGTGCTCATGAAAGCCCGCCATACTACCCGTAGAACGCTCTCCGAGCGCGCGAGCACGCTCGGCAATCATATCGATCTCACCGGCTAAGGTGCGATACTGATCTTCCAGAAGAAGGTGAAGGTCCCGGAAGTCGGAAGCTTGGACGTTCCAATGGCAGCATAGTGTCTTTGTATAGAGCACGAACACGTCAGATAGCACGTTGTTGAGTATCTTGGCCGAGTTCTTGCGATGGGCATCGCTGATTCCAATATTTGTCGATGGCATGTCGCTCTCCTTTCCCAGTGCTGGTCGGTTAGTTGCTTGGTAGCGGTAGCGAGCATTTTACAATCGGCTCGGGCTGAAAGCATGTCCGGGGCACGTCCCCCCGCGATACGATAGCACGCAGCCTCCTGAATTCAAAACAGCTGTCGATGTACATGAAAAACCTTACGACTTTAACATTAAAGAAGATATCGAAAATGGAGAAAGTGAATCTTCTAACGCAAGAATCAACTTTTCTGAAGTTATAGGTGAAGCAAATTCGCTAAGAGATCTTATAAAAAGCCACTCAATTAAAGTTACTGAATATTATTACATTAATTAATATCTAAATATTTTTCGCAATCATCCATTTTTCGATGGTGCTGTAGCAGCCAACAATACTGATATCACAACCACTACGACCACCTGGCCAATCAGTATGTTCATAGCAGGTTCAATAGCATGCCAACCGTCGCGGCTTCCCCCCAGCTCCCATACAAACCGATACGCGAAGTCAGTCATGGAGTTTCCTCCTAACCTGACGTGCGTAGGCATATAGATAATCATTCCCACAACGATCAGAGCCGCTGACCGAAGAATTCCCTCACGGCTCACACTCAGCCCCCTACGAACAATTTCTTGATCGTGCTGCTTTCCACGACGAGGGAGAAAGCGCACCACTACCATGCCAACCCGCTCAAAGAGCACAGGCAGTGCTTTCCAGAGGAGCACCCAAACGGCGATCGCACCGATTACCCCCATTACCTTTGTAGCATCCATACACTATCTCGCTCTCCTCAGGACCACCTATCAGCTTCAGAATCTCGCCATTCCCAAACACCAGGTAAGGGTAGGCACCGCAAAGACCCTAAACCTATCCCATATTTTTCAGCAACTAAACAAGATTATGACGCTTACCGTGCCTCATGATGTGTCCTCTGATGACAGCATGCTGTCATCAGTATCTTTCACAGCCTAGGAGCTGCAACCAGGTAGTATCTGTCACCGATTTACCCTCGGACTGATAGACT
>NZ_JBQSYD010000048.1:0-11098 GCF_052378905.1 Halomonas sp. AOP22-C1-8
CTAGTTCTTTATGCCGGTTCTTGAGTTAGCTCTTTACCTTAGCTCTTTACGTTAGCTCAGAACGATTTGCCAAAAGGATGAAATCAATGCGTATAGTAAACACGAAATGTTCAGCGGCGATACTGCTCGCCATGTTGGTCGGCTGCTTCGGTTCGGCACACGCCACCGAGACCACTGAGCAACCAGACGCCGATCAAGCCTATGATCAAGATGCCGACGGTGAACAGCGTGCCATAGCGGCTGGCGAGTCCTTAATTGGTCAGCCAGGCCCCGAGCTGAGCATTACCACGCTGGATGGTGAGACTATTGATCTAGGCGCGCTATATGGCGAAAAACCCGTGTATATAAAGTTCTGGGCAACCTGGTGCGTGCCCTGCCGCCAGCAGATGCCCGGGTTCCAGGCATTTCAAGAAGCGCATGGTGATGATATCCAAGTCATCGCCGTGAACACCGGCTACGCTGACACCGAAGAATCCGCACGTGTCTATCGCGAGGAAATGGGCCTGACCATGCCTATCACGGTAGATGACGGCACGCTAGCCGAAGCGCTGAATCTACGCGTTACCCCGCAGCACGTTCTGATTGATCGCAGTGGTCACATCACTCACATTGGTCATCGTGACGATCAAGCCCTGGAACAGGCGCTACAGGCAGTGCTTGAACCCGCTGATCCCAACTCAGCAGCGACCGAAGGAGCCGCCGTCAAGGATATCGACGCCAACGCTTTAACGGTGGGCGATACGGTGACTCACCTTGATGTCACCACGCGTGACGGCACTACCATCGACCTGACTCGGGAGACGACAGACAAGCCACTGGGTGTGGTGTTTTTTGCCACGTGGTGTGAGCCTTATCTTGCCGAGAGCCAGCCAGAAACCTCCACCGCCTGCCGCCGCGTACGCGAAACCGTCAACCAGCTGAGCGAAGACCAAAGCGTACAGTGGGTAGGCATTATTTCTGGTCTTTGGACCCAAGAGTCCGATGTCGAAAGTTATCTTGATACCACCGAGACGGCGATACCGGTGTTGCTTGACGCCGAGGGCGAGATACACCGTGCGTTCGGCGTTCAGCAGATACCTACCGTTGTATTAATTGATGCTGACGGCAAGATAACCGACAAACTTGGACCACAAGACACCGCGTTAGGCGAAGCTGTCGAGCGCCTCAGTCAATAAGCGTAAGCCACTCCGCGCAAGCCATAGCGCGGCCCCCTTTCTTTACTGGAGCAGCCCGCCTCACGCGGGCTGATAGCCAATGCCCACGTTCCTTTATCGCTACTTTGTCCTTTTCTGCCTGGTGTTAATGCTGACTCCCCAGATCGGCGCTGCACAGGAATTTCCCGGCATCTCGGGCGAAGTACTGATTAAGAGCACTCTGATAGCGGAAACAGGTCAACCGGCACCTGGTTCCTCCAGCACCTTAGCCGTTTTCATGGAGCCGCAATCAGGTTGGCATGGATATTGGAAACAGCCGGGTAGTATTGGCCTGCCACCGCAGTTCAATTGGCAATTACCGGAAGGTGTCAGCGTAGGCGATGCTGCTTACCCGGTACCGCAGACGCTAATGACTGGCGATCTGATGAACCATGTCTACGAGCACCCTTATGCACTATTGCTGCCCATTGAAATAGACGCCTCTGTGCCCGCAGGGACCTCTCTGCCTATTAGCGTTGATTTCAACTACTTGGCTTGTCGCGCTGATGCCTGCATTCCAGAGGAAGCATCGCTTGCCACTACGCTGGTCGCAGGCGATGGCCACATTACGCCTGAGCGCAAAACACGCTTCGATGAATGGCGGCGCGAGCTTCCCAGGCCTCTCGGTTCGCAAGCCAGCTTTGTGACGACCGATGATAACCAGCTGCGTTTAAGCATCCCCTTGCCCACCAGCGTGGAACTCAACGATCCACACTTGTTTGTTGCCACCGATAACGTGGCTGATCCCGCGTCTGAGCAGGTTTTTAGTCGTGAAGGCGACACATTGATTATTGAAACCCAGTTGGCAAAATACTGGCAGACAGACAATCCACCTGACGAGTTCGAAGCACTTCTGTCACTGGGCAATGGAACCGGCTTAGCATTGGTTAGCCGTAGTGATGGTGCGCCAACGCCAAACGCAAGCACAGCTGGCGTACAAAGTAGTTCTACATTACTACTGACCGCATTTCTCGGCGCCGTACTGGGCGGCGTTCTGCTCAATATCATGCCCTGCGTTTTCCCTATTCTCAGCCTTAAGGTCCTTAGCCTTGCACGCCTGTCCGGTGGTCAACGCGAAGCCCGGCGTGAGGCGCTAGCCTATACCGCCGGTGTGGTCCTCGTTTGCTTGATCCTGGGCGCAACGATTATTGCTCTGCGCGCAGCCGGTACTCACGTTGGCTGGGCATTTCAGTTACAAGACCCACGGGTCATTGTGGTGCTTACGCTGTTGACTGCCGCGATTGGCTTTAACCTGGCAGGCCTTTTTGAACTAGGCTCCATCAATGCTGGCTCCAAACTGGCTAGCCAGGAGGGCATGGCCGGTGCTTTCTGGACGGGCGTACTTGCCGCTTTCGTCGCAACACCTTGCTCCGGCCCATTTATGGCCACAGCGCTTGGCGCCGCCCTGGTACTCCCTACGGTTGCCGCACTGACGGTTTTCGTGGGCCTGGGCTTGGGCATTGCCTTACCGTTTCTGCTGCTTGGTTTCATACCAATGCTTCGCCGTCGCCTTCCTCGGCCGGGCCCTTGGCTTGCCACCTTTCGGCATATCATGGCCATCCCAATGTTCCTAACCGCTTTAGCGTTAGCTTGGGTGCTTGGCCGCCAGCTCAGCAATAACGGCATGATTGCAAGCCTCGCTCTGATCTTACTACTAGCCATAGGACTTTGGTTCACCGGCCTGCGCCAACGCAACGGCAAGCGCTTGGTCTGGGTACCGGCAGCACTCGCGGCCGTACTCGCGCTGACGGGAAGCATCCTCGTCCCTGGCTCCTTTGCAGGGCACGAAGCGCCCATTAATGCCGCCGCAAATTCACCCGCTACACGCACCCTCGACTTTGACGCGGACCGCCTGGCCGAACTTCGGCAGCAGGAGCAAACCATCTTTGTCTACTTTTCCGCAGACTGGTGCGTCACTTGCCATATGAACGAACAGCGAGCCATTGATACAGCCAGCACGCAACAAGCATTTGCGCAGGCGGATGTGATCACTATGAAAGGTGACTGGACCAATGGTGACCCAGCCATCACCGCTTTTTTGGAGCAACACGGCCGCTCAGGGGTACCTCTCTACTTATGGTACACGCCAGACCAAAACGAGCCTGAAGTCCTTTCACAGATTCTTGCGCCAAATGTGTTATCGACGTTAGCGGGCAAGTCTGGTTAACCCGCACGGTTAACAGGTGCTGAACAGTTAGCAGGAGAACCGTGCAATAGGTCGATGCCCACCCTGTGAAAAACCATCTCGCACACACCTTCGTATGTTTTCATGCGAATTCGCAGATCAAGCAGGCGACCTGCGGCACATGCCTGTTCGTTAATATGATCCTGTAGTGCACTCTCCCCTAAGCCAAGCCTGCTTGGCAGAAACTCAGTCAGTCGGGTTATCCGAAAGGTGAGCTAATAATTCCGCATTGTGCCGGGTATTATCCTGAGCTTCAGTTTAGCTCTCAGCCGTTCCTTAACACGAGCCTTCTATGCACGATCTCATGCTGTATCTTTTGCTCCTGATTGGCACTTTTTTGATTGCTGGCGTGGTGAAAGGTGTCACTGGAATGGGGCTGCCAACCGTCGCGATGGGTTTACTTGTTATAGCGATGCCACCGGCGAGCGCTGCTGCCCTTCTCGTTCTGCCCTCTTTAGTGACCAATGTCTGGCAGCTGCTTTCTGGCCCATCGATTACACAGCTGATGCAGCGGCTCTGGCCAATGATGCTGTGTATCTGCTTGGGCACCATCGCTGGTGCTGCCTTATTAGTCCGCGTAGACCCACTCTGGTCTGGGTTTGGGCTCGGCGTCGCTTTGATTGTCTATGCCGGTTATACGCTGCTTGCCCCCGCCTTCTCCGTTTCCACGTTCCTGGAGCGGTGGCTTTCTCCGGTTATCGGCTTGATAACGGGAGTCGTCACTGGCGCAACAGGTGTATTCGTGATGCCAGCAGTGCCGTACCTTGCCTCACTTAATATGAGCCGGGAAGAATTCGTGCAAGCCCTGGGCTTATCGTTCACCATTTCCACGCTTGCACTAGCATTAGGACTGTTCGCCCATGATGCTTTCCAGGTCTCGCAACTAGGTACGTCCGCCTTGGCGATTATTCCTGCGCTGATCGGAATGTGGGCGGGTCAATATATACGGATGCGGATTAGCCCACAGCGGTTTCGTCAGTGCTTTTTGCTCTTTTTGATAGTACTAGGCCTTGAACTTGCTAGCCGTCCGCTTTTATGACGAGCAAGAATCAAAAGCCGCCTTCCACCCGTAAGGCTTCGAAGGCGGCGATGAGGCGGCCACGTCGCACAACGCGATGGCGTTAGCCAATATACTGCTTTGTTGTAGTGACCGTACCGTAAGCAAAGGCCAAGGCTGCCATGATCGTTGCGTGAACCTGAGGCGCAGGCACCGTCACGCCATCGAATTCAAGATCCAGCGTGGCGCAGGCATCGTGGATAATCGTCGTCTTGTAACCCAAATCCGACGCTGCGCGGCTGGTGGCATCGATGCACATGTGGCTCATTGCGCCAATAATGACGACCTCCTCAATATTTTGCTGGTCCAACAGCTCTTGCAAACCGGTCTCACGAAACGAGTTAGGAAAATGCTTCACTAGTACCGTTTCCTCGCCCAACGGCGCGACTATGGGGTGAATGGCTACCCCTTGCGTACCAGGGGTGAAAAAAGGAATGTCTGGATCGGCAGATTCATGCTGAAAATAGACGACAAGATCGTTTGCCGACCGGGCATGTTCAATGACGTCAGCTGCGTTCGTGGCAGCCTCTTCAATACCGTTCAACAGCAGCTTGCCGCCGGGGAAATATTCATTTTGGATATCGACGACAATGATTGCGCGATGACTCATATTATCAATCCTTTTCAGTAGCGTTTGCCAATAGGCTGACAAGAAGAAGTAGGCCGCTATATAAAGAAGCGGCCCTTGGGATTAGAAGGAAATGACCTCACCATCGGCGGGAATCACTACATTCTCCTGAATTCCCTCTTTCTGCACGTAATCAGCCAGTTCGTCACGGCTTAGCGTCATATGATTTACGGCATCCATATGCACCGCGATGATGGTGGCATTCGGGGCTTTCTGGTGGGTACGCAGCGTATCTTCCTTACCCATAATGATGGGATCACCTACGAAACCGTCTACCTCGGCAGCACCGGTATTCAGCACGATCATCTCTGGGTTGTAGCGCTCCATTGCCTGCTCGACCTCATCGCGCCATACGCTATCGCCGACTAAATACGTCGTTTTCTGCCCCGGAGCTTCGAAGACGACACCCATGATGTCACCTAGCGATTGCGCAAGCTCAGGAACAGCATAGAGAGCATCGGAGCCATGCTGGCCGCCCGTCTTGTGAAGCTGCACGCCGCCAAACTCGGTGCCGCTATCAAGGATGCGCACATCGCTGAATCCCTGAGAGCGAATCAGCTCGGCATCAGCGGTATTCTGAGCGAACAAGGGAATGTCCTTCGGCAATTGCGCTTGCGCGGCGGCATCCCAGTGGTCGAGGTGCGTGTGAGTGACGATGACAGCGTCTATATCGCCGATCACATCTTCCGCCGGCATTGGCAGCCCAACCAGCGGATTACGCAACTCGCTACGGTAGGTATCTTCAAATCCCGGATAGGCGCCCTGCTCGGCCAGCATAGGATCAATCAGGAAAGTGGTGTCCCCATAGGTAATCTTCACCGTCGCATTGCGGATCTGCTGCACCTGCTGCGTTGCCTCTTGAGAGAGCGAGTCCGCGGATGCGCTGTGGGCGATAAGAGCCATGGCGATGGCGAGAGAACTAGCGAGAGTCTTGATGAGCATCTGTGTACTTCCTTAAATTCGTTACGGGTAATGGCAAGTAGTTTAGAGAGGCTCAATCAACAAAAGAATTGGCCTGAAAGACATTTATCGAAACTTTTGGGCCATGATGCTACTGTTTATAAAACGCATAGCAGGTTATAAAATGCATAGCAGGAGTCGCGCTTTGTCTCTACCCAATGTCGGCCTAATCCTTCACCCACACTTCAGCCCCTTCCACTTCTCCGTGCCCTATATGGTGTTTGGTATAGCGTTGTCTGATCGCACGCTGTTCAATCTTTCCATTGTGGCACCTGGGGGAAATTCCATCGAAGGCGAACGGGCAATGACGGTGAAGCCCGATGGCGGTTTAGAACTGTTGGATAACATGGATATTGCGATAGTGCCTGGATGGCACGACCTGAATGAAGCACCGCCACCAGAGTTGTGTGAGGCGCTCGTCCGCTGTCATGAGCGAGGCGCTCACGTCGTGGGGCTGTGTTACGGCACCTATGCGCTGGCTTATGCCGGGCTGTTGGATGGCAGGCGGGCGTCGACCCACTGGATGGCCGAGCAGGATTTTAGTGGCCGCTTTCCCAACGTTACGCTGGACACCAATGCGCTCTATGTGGAGGAAGACCGTCTAGTGACGTCGGCCGGTACCGCTGCTGGCCTGGATTGCTGCTTATTCCTGGTACGCGAATACTATGGCGCGCAGGTTGCCAACAAGGTGGCCCGTGCCATGATCGTTCCACCCCATCGGGAAGGTGGACAAGCGCAGTTCATAGAGCAGCCGGTTGCCGCCTCAACCCAAGATGCGCATATCAATCGCCTGCTCGACTACCTACGAGAAAACCTATCGGCATCGCACACGATTGACGAGCTTGCTGAGCGCACCGCCATGAGCCGCCGTACCTTTACGCGAAATTTCCAAAAAGCCACCGGCATGACCGTCGTGGCGTGGCTAGTGAGCGAACGGTTACGGCGTGGGCGCGAGCTTTTGGAAACCACCTCGTTGTCGGTAGAAGCGATTGCAGAAAAGGCGGGCTTTCACACGGCAACGTCTTTCCGCCAACATTTCCGGCAGCGCCATCAAGTTAGCCCACGTGATTGGCGCAAAACCTTCGGTGGCAACGCCTGACGACCAACGCTTAGATCTAACATTCCAAGCAATGCACATAACCTAATGTGATTGCTATTTTCCAACATGTCTATAATACTGGACATATGGAAATTAAAAACGTCACGGCCAGTTTTAGTGCTCTTTCTCAGGAAACGCGTCTTGAAGCCTTTCGGCTTTTGGTACGCCATGAGCCCGAAGGCCTTCCTGCGGGGGAAATTGCACGCCAGCTATCGGTGCCCCATAACACGATGTCGGCGCACCTTTCGGTGCTTTCACGGGCAGGATGGGTCAGCTCTCATCGGCAGAGTAGATCCATTATCTATCGCGCTAATCTCGGCCATATGCAACAAATCCTGGGCTTTATGGTTCGCGATTGTTGTGCGGGACACCCAGAGATTTGCGAGCCGCTTCTGACGGCCTTTACTGACTGTTCTCTCACTACCGAGAAGGAATAACTCTTTTGAAAACGACTTTGAAAACGACGATTTATCACAACCCCGCCTGCGGCACCTCGCGCAATACGTTAGCGATCATCGAAGCATCCGGTGAGACACCGCACGTCATCGAGTACTTGAAAACACCACCCAGTCGCGAGCGGCTGGTCGAACTGATCTCGATGATGGCGATTACCCCAAGAGAGCTACTGCGCCGCAAGGGCACACCCTTTGAAGAACTTAATCTCGATGATCCAGCATTAAGCGATGATCAACTGATAGACGCCATGATCGCGCACCCCATCCTGATCAATCGCCCCATTGTGGTAACGGAAAAAGGCGCGCGCCTGTGCCGCCCTTCAGAGCGTGTACTCGACTTATTGGCCAACCCAGTCACCACGTTTACCAAAGAAGATGGTGAGGTAGTGCACCTTAAGGGCAGCCACCCGTGAGCGAACCTATCAGTTTCAACGACCTGCCCAACATTGATCTCCAAAAGCTCCAGCCAATAGACGTGGACGTATTGACGGGGCCCGATGCGCCGCGTCATTCCCCCAAGATTCTGGTGCTTTACGGCTCTCTGCGCGAACGCTCTTTTTCACGCTTGGCGTCCGAAGAAGCGGCGCGGTTGCTGCGCTGGTACGGCTGTGAAGTACGTACCTTTAACCCTTCTGGCTTACCGCTGCCAGATGATTCAGAGGCCGATCACCCGAAGGTAAAAGAGCTACGCGACCTTGCCCAGTGGTCCGAAGGCATGCTGTGGGTCAGCCCCGAACGGCATGGTGCGATGACGGGCATTATGAAAACGCAAATCGACTGGATACCGCTATCGCTGGGCGGTGTTCGCCCTACTCAGGGTAAAACGCTGGCGGTGATGGAAGTGTCTGGCGGCAGCCAAAGTTTTAACGCCGTTAACCAGATGCGAATCCTCGGGCGTTGGATGCGCATGATCACCATCCCTAACCAATCCTCTGTCCCCAAAGCGTTCACCGAATTTGACGATGCCGGGCGCATGAAGCCCTCACCTCTTTATATGCGTCTCGTCGATGTGTGTGAGGAACTGGTGAAATTCACCTGGTTGACGCGCGACAAGTCCGCCTATCTTACCGACCGCTATTCAGAGCGTGTCGAGAGCGCTGAAGAACTCTCTCGCCGCGTTAACCAAAACACTCACTGACGTAAGGTCCTTTCATGTTGGCACTGGCTATTTTTGTCGTCACCCTGGTGCTGGTGATCTGGCAGCCTAAAGGTTTGGGTATCGGGTGGAGCGCGCTGGGCGGCGCGTTAGTAGCACTGCTTATGGGCGTGGTGCATTTAGCGGATATCATTGTGGTGTGGGACATCGTCTGGGATGCCACCTTTACGTTTGTTGCCCTGATCATTATTTCGCTGATTTTAGACGAAGCGGGATTCTTCGCCTGGGCAGCGCTGCACGTGACGCGCTGGGGCAATGGGCGCGGGCATCTACTGTTCCCGCTGGTCGTGTTACTCGGCGCGGTCATTGCCGCCTTCTTCGCTAACGATGGCGCCGCCCTACTGCTAACGCCCATTGTGATCGCTATTCTTCTGCGCCTGAAGTTTGAGCCGCCTGCGGCGCTGGCCTTCATCATCGCGACGGGGTTCATTGCCGACACGGCCAGCCTGCCCCTGGTGATCTCTAACCTCGTTAATATCGTCAGTGCCAACTACTTTGATATTGGCTTTGACCGCTATGCGGCGGTTATGGTGCCGGTGAACCTGGTGTCAGTAGCGGCTACATTGGCCGTGCTCTGGATAGCCTTTGGCCGCCGTATTCCTAAACACTACGCCGTCGAAAACCTCGACCCACCGCGCTCAGCTATAAAGGACCCGCTGATATTTCGAGTGGCGTTTCCGCTGCTGGCAACGCTGCTTGTCGCCTACTTCGTGACCGCCCCGCTAGGCATTCCCATCGCCTTTGTAACGGGAACAGCCGCCGTGCTGCTAATGGCAATTGCCGGACGCTGGTGGCGAGCAGGCCGTGGTGCCATCGTCTCCGTATCAGATGCGCTACGCGGCGCCCCTTGGCAGATAGTGCTGTTCTCAATCGGCATGTATCTCGTCGTTTACGGGCTGGGTAATGCAGGGCTGACCAATTATGGCGCTTTGGCGCTTGAGTGGCTGGCACAACAGGGCAACTTTATCGCCACGCTGGGCACCGGTTTCCTTTCCGCCATCGTCGCCTCGGTCATGAACAACATGCCCTCGACACTGGTTGGCGCGCTGGCGATTGATCAAGCGAACGTGCCTGCAGTAACGCAGGAATTGATGGTCTACGCCAACGTGATTGGTAATGACCTGGGACCCAAGTTCACCCCCATTGGCAGCCTCGCCACCCTGCTCTGGCTACACGTACTAGCGGGCAAGGGATACAAAATTGGCTGGGGCCAGTATATGAAAATCGGCCTGCTGATAACGCCGCCGGTGCTATTGGCAACGCTGGTTGCTTTGGCGCTTTGGCTGCCGGTGTTGTCTGCGGGGTGAGTGTATAGGGATTTAGGTTGGATGGAAGCTAGGCAGGGTTTCTGCCTAGCTTCTGGTATCGGCCAGAAGCGGTCTTTGAGGCGACACTTTGAACAGGAGGGATGCTGGCTAACCGATGAATGTCTAATACCCCAGGCCAACCTGCAAGGAGCTAGCAGGTCTGGCAGTGATTGAGCCTCAATAGGTGTTTGCTGTAAGCCACTCACAGCCAACGATGACAGATGAAGCAGGATCACTGGCTCAGGGACTTGATATTGGCCACTTACGCGGTCAATAAAAATCACTGCGGCCTATTAACAGACAGAAGGCTCATAGGTGTTATACGCACTTACTGGTTTAAATAAGGACTCATTTTATCTTTAAGTTCAGGTAGTTGGTTGTCGAACCAAGAAATTGTTCGTTGTGAGGCATCATATGCTGCTTGGCCGCAGAAACTGAGTGCAACACCAGAGCTTTCCGCTAAGGTGTTTCCGTATGTCATACATCGAACTCAGCATTGAAGAGCGTGCCAGTATCCAGGTTGGCCAAGCCCAGGGGATGAGCTTACGATACATCGCTAGACTCCTGGGACGAGCCCCCTCAACGATTTCTCGTGAAATACGCCGCAACCAGAGGGATCAGAATAGCTACTGTGCCCGGCATGCCCAACAGCAACGAGAGCGGCGGCGAGCACCCTGTCGCCCGAAACATAAGCTGCTGCCAGGCACCGAGCGTTTTGACCTCATCGTTCATATGTTGCGACAACGCTTGTCTCCCGAGCAGATTAGCGGCAAGCTCAAGGCCATGAAACTACCTGACCTGCGCGATGCCTACGTCTGCCGAGAGACGATCTACACGGCCATTTATGCCCTGCCCGTTGGCCACCTGCGCAAGGAACTGATTCACTGCTTGCGACAAGGGAAAACCACCCGTAAACCTCGCCGTGGCCAAGTAGACCGTCGTGGTCAGATCCCTGACATGGTCAGTATTCATTTGCGTCCCCCCGAGGTTAGCAAGCGTGAAATGCCCGGGCACTGGGAAGGGGATCTGATCAAAGGCAAGAACAATGCGTCTGCAGT
>NZ_JBQSYD010000049.1:0-9148 GCF_052378905.1 Halomonas sp. AOP22-C1-8
CTAGCACCCCACCTAAGCCATTGTTCCATAATCACTAAAGCTAATGAAAACCAAAAACTCCAAGCGTTGAGAATCAACCTTAAACGCTTGTTATGGGCAATTTAGATGCGCCTGATCATCTTAATGTGTGGGACTCCCGTACTCTTAGCAACATAAAATTTACCTGAAGCTTTAAAGCCCAATCTTTCATACATTGATACGGCATGTAGCCTAGCATTTAAATAAATTTCTTCAGCCCCCTTTTCAAGCGCTTCATGTGTCAGTTTCGTTAGGATGCTTGCACCTAAGCCCTGCCCTTGCATGTCTGGGCGGACTACCATCTGAGATATCTTAAAGATTCGTGGGCTTTCTTCGCTTAGTTGGCCATATGCGCACAACGAACCATTCTCTACTGCAGCGATATGAAAACTACTACACTCGAGTGCATCAAACAGTATTTTTCGCGGAAGGCCAGGAGATCGGAAAAATAAGTCATACCGTAAATCCAATGCTTCTTTGTATAGTTCATCTGTGCTTTCTAAATGAATAAGTTCCATTTTATCTCCTTGCCCTTAACGCCTGCATTCAGCGGCTCGGCCGCTGCAATGCTTTGTTAGCAGCATTCAACTGAATATCCGGTAGATTATCTGCCACCTCGCGATATGTCTTTTTTGTTAGAAGCACGCCAAGAACAGGCGTTATTGGCTCTGCCCATATTTCCGGAAGATCCGCTTCTCCCGCAGTGACTATAGGAAATGCTAGGCGCTCAATTGGGGGACAAAAATCCGCTGTCACTCCTGGTTTATTACCCCGAGCATCAATTCGGTACCAGCCGTGCTCCTCAAGATATAGAGCGTTCAAGCCATGCAGACAAAAAGGTGGCCCATTACCATCATCACTAATGGTTAACCGTTGATAGCATAGGCCCGCCGGTATTCCATTTGCTCGTAGCAATGCTGCCAGCAGGTGGCTCTTCGCATAACAGTAACCTGTACCGTGTTTCAACACGTCGGATGCCTTGCATGTCACAGGATCACACTCGTAATCCCAACTATGCTTGATTTGGTCTCGGACGAAGACAAAGCACTTCTCTGCAACTCGCTTGAGACAGTCAGCGTCAGCGGCTAGTGACTTCGCCTTGGTCTGCACCTCTGGCGTCTTCCAGTCTATGTATTCCGTTGACTCTAGATATTGATGCACGATCTTAACTTCCTAATATGGTTAACGCCCGAAATAACCAGCGTGCGCTGGCACGTCCGGCGCCGCAGTCGCGTAGTTCATTGACTTGTTAGGTGTTTACTCACCCGTGCCCCCTAGACTCTAAAAGATGAAACCCTCGCATTGTAGTAGCCAATATTACTTGATCACTACCACCAGGACCCCAGCCTGGATTGCTAGCACTCTATGCAGGTTCAGCGGGCAGTGAGTTCAGAGCGTGTGCCCCTAATGCCTTACTTCACCTCGTACTTAGTTAAGCGCTCAGTAACCGAACGCACTAGGCGTTTTTTCAACCACGCATTAGTTGCGAAAAGCTACGTAAATAATTTTTTAAATTGATATATGTATTAAACCCACCTTATATACAATATCCGCACGCATTTAAAACACAAGGTATGTGAATATGAAAGTCGCGAGTAAGTCACTGATAGTGCTCATAGTCGCCTCGGCATGTATTGGTTTATTTATTATAAATCAAGACTCTAATGGGCAAGGTGCGAATGCCTCGCAGGTTTCACTAGAAGCCCCAGGAGAGAGCAATATGCACCAGCTATTTGAACAACAACAGGCCATTTACGAAAGTCGACAACAGGCTTTAGCCGAACTTGATGATGCCAAGCTACGTGATCTTTTAGCGAATGAGGTGCGTCACGCCTACTTTTCTACTATCAACACCTTTCATTTATATGGCCAGCCAGGTGATATTGAGTTTAGCTTGCCGCGCATATATCGGCTGTCGGATTACTCGGATGTAGCATCATTGCAGCAAGCTTTTGTAGACAGTATTCGAGCCTTTAACACCCACGTTAATCCGTTATGTATGCGTCGCACCGGCAACCAGGGCATGCAAGTCCAACCAGGCTTTCCCTTGCCAATACGTCACCGCGTTGATTATAAAAGTATAGAGCTCGCGAACGGCGAAGTACTCACCTTGCCGGATACGAATCAGCGAGAACCCCAAGCTGAACGGGTGATTTTGGCTGGCGATACCTACTGTTATCTCGGTCAAGATGAAGACGCTGCGCCGCCCGCCGTGCGTTTAAAGGGTGAATTCAAAGCCCAATTACCCGAGGATGTCATCACCTTCAATTTTAGTGCAGACGATGTTGGTAGAACCTTCGATCAGAATGGCGTGCGTGTCGTATTAGAGGCTTTTGGCGCCTCTTCGTTCGCGTTGCGCATAGAAACCGACGAAAGCAGCACGATTGAGTGGCTTGGCCAGGATATCGTCACCGACGCCCAGGATAGCCAAGGTCACTATTTAGCCCATGTGCAGAGCGAGCGGGAACCACTGTATGTGTATGAACGCCTCAACACGCTGTTAGATAATTTATTTCAACGCATGGCACGCAACGATTTGGATTATGACACCGCGCTGGCTAAACTAGAGGCGCTTGACAGCGAGCTTGCGGCGGCATGGGGCGATGCTCATTTCGTTGCTAGTAGCTTTAATGGCCCCGTAGCGCACGGGCAGGTGACCTTATTTGTATATCACGAAGATAGCCAGATCGTGGAGCAAGCGTTAGATATCCCAGTGCATAATATGCCAACGGCACGCCGAGCGGATGCCGGTTTGGCGCAATTACCAGAAATTGAACCCACTGCACCCGTTTACTCAGGCCAACTAGCCCTACGCGCTGAGCGCACCGAACTTGAGGCTGACGAATTAGCCGAGGCGGTGCAAGTAGCGCGCTATTTAATGCCAAGTGATGATACCGACGCTGAGCTCGATTACCTTGGGCAAGTCGCGTGGTATTACCCACCCGTGCAAAGCGATTTACTGATCGACCGTCGTGATCGCATGAGGACGCCGACCATGGCGCTTTTCGAGTTTTTCGATGTTGAGGGCAATCCAGTTAAAGCCCCTGAGCAAAGCAACCTGCAAGCGGAAAAGACAGGCTTTGACGTAAATTCAAAAACCGTGCAGTCGATCCATATGATTGGGCGCTTCAACTATGACCCTGAGCGCTTTACGGGCGTACCCGTTAGAATGACCGCACAGGTTAATATGGCGCTAGCAAGTAACTTGACCAAGCAAGCATACGCAGTGGAGGAATTACCCGCAGGGATTAGCTTTGAGTACAACCGTTTGGTGATTGATTACTCGGAATTTGAGCCAGTTGAGTCAAATTCGTCACCTAACTTGCGACACAATCATGTATTTGCGCGTGACGAGCAAGGGTATCTTGCAGAGATGACATTCCACAGTTTACAGGGCGCAGGGCAATCAAGCGTCGATGTGTATTATTTTTACGGCCAGCCCTCTAGTATTGAGATCTGGTATTTAGGTGAGCTGGATACGCCTGTGTACCCTATAGATGTGCGCCTTGATTAATCGCGCCTATACGAGTGCCAAGCTGCCAGGCCGGGCACGTATTGTGGACACAGCAGACCCATTACATTTTGAGAGTTTTCGGGGTTAGGTTATCGTCTCAGACCATATAGTCTGAGACGATGGCGTATATTGCACCGTCGATCCAGCCTACATTCGGAAAAAGGCTCGTCGTCTATCCAAATTAAAGAGGTTGAAAGATCTAATGCTTCTGCGGCTCGCAATTTCATTCCATTTTACTCTCTAACGCCCTGGTTGAGCCGCGGCGCCGAAGGCGACGTCGGCTCCAACCAGATGTTAGAAGCATCACACCACCGACGCCCGGTTGAAGGTGCTCAAATGAGCCTGCGGCAGTGAAAGGAACTCCCCAATCAGCCTGTTTCTCATAGCCTCCATGTTCTCTCCGCTCTCGATGTACTTAAGCTCGGTCGGAAGTAGCAACTTGATAACAAGAAGGCGGATCTTCCCATCTGGAAGTTCAATCTCGCTGGGGAGGTCACGGGCAGGGAACCCCACAAGAACTCCAACTCGGCCATCCCCCCCGGTGTCAGGGTAGTTGTCGCCTGATTGGTTTTACCCTAACCAATTCCCGGGGGCGGTTTGAGTACTGCGATGCCACGTTATTCCCCAGAGCGCAGAGAAGCGCTGTTGAAGAAGCTGTTACCTCCGCACAACCTATCCGTTGCTGAAGTGGCACGGCAAGAAGGTATTTCCGATGCCACCCTGTATGCTTGGCGTAAACAGGCCAAGTCGGGAGGGGCTGCGGTGCCCGGAGATCAAACATTAACCGACAACTGGTCGGCAGAAGCCAAGCTATCAGTGGTCATCGAAACAGCCACCTTTTCCGAGATTGAGCTGAGCGAGTACTGTCGTGGCAAAGGCCTCTACCCTCAACAGGTTAAGGCCTGGAAGGCCGCCTGCCTGGCGGGCCAACAAAATACCAGGGTGCAACATCAGGCAGAGCGAGACCAGGCTAAAGCTGACAAGAAGCGTATTCGTCAGCTGGAGCGTGAACTTAATCGTAAAGAGAAGGCGTTAGCGGAAGCCGCTGCGTTATTGGTGCTGCGAAAAAAGCTCAACGCCTACTGGGACGACGACAGCGAGGACAATTGACCTTGCTGCCAGACAGGCAAATTTATGTCGAATGGCTCACTGAAGCCATCACCCATGGGGCTCGCAAGAAATACGCGTGCGATGAAGTGGGCATTAGCTTACGCACGTTCCAGCGCTGGACAGCAGAGAGCGTTGTAAGGCCCGATGGACGCACAACCGCGCTTCGCCCGACACCGGCGAATGCGTTATCCAAGGCAGAACGTCAAGCTATTTTAGCCCTTTGTAACAGCAAAGAATTTGCCCATTTACCACCGAGCCAAATAGTGCCTCGTTTAGCGGATCAAGGTCGTTACATCGGATCGGAGAGCAGCTTCTATCGGGTGCTGCGTGCGGCTGATCAGCAGCACCGACGAGGGCGCTGTCAGCCGCCGCGTCGGCATCCAGCACCGACAACGCATAAAGCGAGCCATCCTAATCAGGTGTGGTCATGGGACATCACGTATTTACCCTCGCTGGTGCGAGGGCAATATTACTATCTGTATCTGATCGAAGATATTTACAGCCGCAAAGCGGTTGGCTGGGAAGTACACACGGCAGAGTCTGGTGATGACGCAGCGGCCTTGCTACAACGCAGTGTTCTCAGCGAGAAATGCCTACGCACTCCGCTGGTGTTGCACTCTGATAATGGCGCTCCCATGAAGTCGGTCACCTTGTTAAGCAAAATGCATGACCTGGGTGTAACGCCTTCGCGGGGAAGGCCACGGGTCAGTAACGATAACGCTTTCTCGGAGGCCTTGTTCAAGACGTTGAAATATTGCCCACAGTGGCCGACTGCCGGCTTTGCAAGTCTGGACGATGCAAGGATCTGGGTAAGAGAGTTCATCCTCTGGTACAACACCGAGCACCGGCACAGTCGAATAGGCTTCGTCACGCCGACAGAACGCCATCAAGGTCTTGATAAGGATATTCTGGCCAAACGTCATGCCTTGTACCAGCAGGCCCGAGCCGGACAACCGGCACGTTGGTCAAAAGAGACGAGAAAATGGCAGCCTGTTGGGCCGGTGACACTCAACCCTGACAGGCCTGAAATAGCGCAGAAGGATGCTGCATAAATGGATGGTCTACGCGACAACTACGTTGACAAACACCGATCCTCGTTCTGATACTCCTCAGGTACGCCATCCACATCCACCACCGTGGACAATGATTGGTACTTCTGGAGCAACTCGTAGACCTGGCCGTGCTGGGCCACTAGCTGACTGACCTGATAGACGAGCTCGAAGAGCCAACTGCCGGCTACGTTCTCAAAGGCCTCCGGCGCCTCTGCGCAGACCTCGATTTTAAACCCCAGGGGGATTCTCTCGTCCTCGAACGGATCCGAGAGACCATCGCTTGCGACGATGGTTGAGGAGGGCTTGCGAATGACTCGCCATGACTGCCGCAACGACGGCCAGCACGGACCGCCCATGAAGGAGGGATTAACGAGAGGCGCCAGGACGTCATCGTCCAACTCGCCGAGCCGGGCATACACCGCGTCCTTGGCAGCACAGCCTTCTTCCAGCTTCCGTTGCATCTCCGGGTCCGGCTCGTACGTCGCTTCATTTTCGGTCTGGACTGCCGGCACCGTTTCCGTCGAAGCCTTCTTTCTGAATATCTTCTTCAACCAGTCCACTGCCCCCCCTCTGATGCTTCTAACGCCGCCAGCACGCGCGGCTTTGTAGTGAAAGCGAAGCCGCAACGAAAAAGACGTCGCCGTGCCAGGTCTTGTTAAGTTTCTGTGATATCAATGACGTGCTCTGGCAAAAATATTACCTCATCTTCTAGAAAGAGGTTTTCTTGCTCATCTGATGTGACCGGCACATTGTTCAATACCCCCGTATAGTAGGGTCCATTACGTCCAGTAACGATTACCCACATTCTCTCGCCAAACGTGCCGTCGTCGTCCGGATCTTCGGGATCCTCAGAGACTTTAATGATGAAAATTAGCTTAACGATATCCCCTTCGTTCAAAGTTTGACGCTCTTTCTCCTCAGGCATATAAAACGTTTCGGGAGTTCGATGATGTTGCGCCAATCCACTTCGGAGTTCATATCCATCTAAGTCTATTGTTGCCAAGCGAAGGTCTGTGAACTCTTTTTCTTGTTTATCCCAGTTCGGTCTTTCACCGATTTCCGGAATTGCATGTACTGGATCTTCAAATATGGTTCGTAAAAGCAATTCGACAGAGCCGTCCACTCCGTCTTCTTCCCTCATATCTATTGCGAAAACACCTGCGAAGTGGGGTGGTATGGCGCAAGCTATTCCAGGCTCAAATCCCCCCTCTCGCACAACTGGTATGAACTTTTCCCTCTGGACACCGGCTGCGATATGCCCTGAGATAATCTGCTGTTCGTAGCCAACCCCACCATGACGCTTCAGTGACTTTTCGTAATAGTTTGGTGTACAAATGATGATTACGTGATCACATTCGACTATTTCCTTCTCCATGAATTGAGTAAGGCTTTGCCCGGGTTTTACATGCCATTGATCAAGCTTAACATCCACCCCATTCAGTCTGAGACGCTGAGCGATCTCGCGAACCCACGTTTTATGCGATTCTGAATCCCAAGAATAGGAAATTACAGCGCTTGGGGTCTCATCCTTACTCAATGGTTTACTCCTCGAAACTTAACGCCGCCAGCATGCGCGGCTACGAAATGGAGGCGCAGCCGTAATGGAAGAGCCGTCGCCGTGGCTGGTTTGGTTATGCATGAGCTTCCTCTGGAATCTGAGCCAACAGGTCAGTAACCCCGACATCCATGCCTGCCTGTGATAGCAAAGTAGAGACTTGCCCTCGGTGATGAGTCTGATGGTTAAAGAAATGAAGCACTAGGCTCGAATATCTTTTATGAGCAGCAATACCCTTAGTGTTGCGGTAGCTAAGGACGAAATCTAGATCACCTTCGGATAGCTCGGCTGTCCAATTGACAATCTGACGATCGATCCAGATTCGCTGCTCAGATAGGGTAGCAATATCCTCAAAGAGCACCTGATCAAGGCTCTCAGGACTTTGAAGGTCAGCGACCTCCCGCAATGGGTTCAGGCAGGACGGATGAGTAGCAAAACGTTTGAGCCAAATGGTATCGCCAACTAGGATGTGGTTCAGAGTACCCAGGATGGAGCCAAAAAAAGCCCCACGGTCTTTCGCCAAATCTGTCGCAGAGATTTGCCCTGCAGCCGCATAAACCTTCGAGTTCATCCACTGGTTGTAGGTAGCTAGTAATTCAAAGTGCTCTTTCAGGCTCATCTGAGTTCCCTCTCATGTATAACGCCCGCATTTGCGGCTAGTTTGAAGCGTAGCGGAAAACTAGTCCGGCAACATGCGCTTGTTAGGTATTCTGCCCCCACCGGACAAGTTTATCTTCTGGCCAAGTTTGACTAAACAACTTCGTTTCAGGATTATCATCCAAACAGGATGAAATAAGTTCCCATTTATTTTTTGTAAGTTCCCATGCACTAGAGGGCAAAAAATACATCTTTCTGCTCCAGTCAGACTTTACAAAGTCACCAACCCAAAGCGATGGAACAATATAAACGTCAGGCTCACTTTCTGAACCAAGCTTCAAATCAACAAACGCATACCACAGGTTAGAGCTGATTTTTTCTATTACTCCAGTGCCAACATCCCATTCGCATCCCTCACGATCATATCGACTTCGCCGGTATGCGTCTTGTGATGTCTTAACTTGTATCGAAATACTTTTAGAGCCGTCTTCTTTAGTAGCTATTATGTCAACCGAAGGCGCATTTCCGACAGTGATACTCGCATGAATAAATCGCTTAGTTAATTGATGAGCCACATAAAACTGCCCCGAAGCTCCGATGAATTGACTTCTTCCTTTTGGCAAAATACTAACTCCCTACCGTAATACCTAACGCCGCGCTCCGCGGCAAGTTTGGAGCGCGGCGGAAAATTTGTCCGACAGCAGCGCTTTGTTAGCAGAGCCATTGCCTGCAATTACGTTCAATATAATGATTGTATTTCTTCACGAAGCATTATCACGTCTTCTAGTTGTACGCGCAGCGCATTAGCACTATCTGACTTGCCCTCAGCCTGTGAACGTATTTCCTGAAGGGCTTCATCGATATTCATGATGGGTAGATCAAAGCCGGCATAAAGTACTTTCTCGAGCTGCGCGTCGATGCTCTTACGCACGGCATCACTGTACTCCTTGAAGCTCTTGCGAATATCCCTCTTTGTTTTGAGGATCTCTTTTGCATGCTCGGACTGCTGATAGTCGTCATACATCTGCATACCAACCCCAAAAACCACCATGGCTGGACCTAAAAACTTCGCACCCTTCCCTATTTTGTCCGCGATTTTCACGGCCTCCCAAGCCTTGAACTTATATCCAAAGAAGCCGCCAACCTCTTTAATAGCGCTGTGTAGCGTACTACCCGAAACTGATTTGAGTCCTGTTTTAGATGCATCGCCAACAGCACTTTTCGTAAGGAAGGAAAATCCTTTTTCTGCGGATTTCGTCATACTCTGACTGAGAGCACTGTTAAGCTTCAATGGATCATCCT
>NZ_JBQSYD010000050.1:0-8736 GCF_052378905.1 Halomonas sp. AOP22-C1-8
ACGTGGCTGAAGATATACTTTGAATAAAGTATGGTTGAAAAGATTAAGCCCATTTTGCATTTGAATAATAGGCGTGATGAATAATAACCAACTGTTATATAGAAAATAATCACCGCTATATGAATATGGAAATATATGAGTTTTAAAGTAGTTCCGGAGATTTATTGTACAGATATTGCTGAAAGCATGTCTTATTTCACCCAAGTCTTGGGTTTTACAATCAAGTACGAGCGGCCAGATGAACACTTTGCGTACCTTTCTCGCGATGGTGTTGATTTAATGCTGGAAGGATTGTCAGGCGATAGTCGAAGGTGGATAACAGGTGAGCTTAATACCCCTTTTGGTCGTGGTATTAACTTTCAATGGGATGTTTTAAATATTGATAAACTCTATTCAGAAGTTATTGTTAAGTCTCCAGATTCAATTTACCTTGCTTTAGAGTCAAAAAATTACCAAGTTGGCAATGAGTTCGTAACGCAAAAGCAATTTATTGTTCAGGTGCCCGACGGTTATTTATTCAGGTTCTGCGAAGATTAACCTTGGATTAAAATAAAATAACAAAGCGTTTAAGAGCGATTCTAAACGCGTGCTATTTCCGCTTGCACCCGCACGCTGATCGAGCAAAGCGATTTAGTCGTGGTACGCTTCGGCGATAAGTATAAGCAGTGGAACGCTGCGTTTGATGCGGGCTACTGCTCCGCACTCGCCAAGCCCTACATCACACTGCACTCTGAGGATATTGTTCACCCGCTGAAAGAAGTGGACGCCGGTGCGCAGGCCTGGAGCACCACCACCGAGCAGGTCGTTGAAACCCTCAAGTACGTGCTCAAAGCCTAACGCAAGCCACCACTTTGCAGGCCGACTTGGCCTGCAGCCCTCTTTGTTGGGGCTGCTAAAGGTTGGTTTTGTGGGAGCCCGCTTCAGTGCGCGAAAGGCCCCGCCCCAAGAATCATCACAAGTAGCGTGGCGTAACGTTTGGCGAGGTACGAGCCAATAAGGCACCCGCGAAGGCAGCGTAGCTGCCCAGGATAAGCCACCACACCAGACCCCACCCGGTTTTGTGGGAGCCCGCTTAAGCGCGATGATCACGCTACTTGGATCAAAGCCCCAGCAAATCCTATGGCTGCATATGGCCATCAAATTTCCACGTGACCTAAGCAAAATTTACCAATAAAGTATGATTGAATAGAGCAAAACGAGCGGTCATGCGAATTTTGGATAAGCAGCCAAAATTTTCTTTGCTAGCAATAAAATCAATGAGGTAGATTTGGTGTGGTCGGCTAGATAACCTCAATGAACGCGCTGGCGCGTTCATTGAGGTTATGCCGCTGGCTATATAATCACTGTTGAACTAAACCGCTTCGCGGTAGCTGTCGACGAACCACGTTTTTCGCCTCATCGGGCCACACTGTTGATTGACCCACGTGGGTCAAACAACAGGAGTGACGACGATGACTGCCTTGCGACAGAAGATGATCGCGGCCATGCGTCAGCGTGGCTTTGCGCAACGTACCCACAACACCTACCTGATGGTGGTCACTGATCTGGCACGTTATTTCCACCGTCCGCCAGACACGTTGAGTACCGACGACCTGCAACACTTCTTTAATCACCTGGTTCAGGAGCGCGGTTTGTCCGCCGCCAGTTGCCGTGTCTACCTGCACGGCGTACGGTTCCTGTACTTGCACGTGTTGCAGTGGCCGTCGTTTGATGTGCCGCTCACCGTCCCCAAAAAACCGCAGCGGATTCCAGAACTGCTGACTCGCGACGAGGTTCGGCGGATCCTGGCCGCCTGTCAAAACGCGAAGCATCGCATGATGCTTGAACTGTGCTACGGCTGCGGATTGCGTGTGGCCGAGGTCTGCCACCTGCGAGTCAGTGACATCGACAGCCAGCGTTACCAACTCCGTGTGACGCAGGGCAAAGGCGGCAAGGATCGTATGGTGCTACTACCGAAGACCCTGCTTGATCGCTTGCGCGATTACTGGCGCGCTTACCGGCCACCGACATGGCTCTTTCCGAGTGCCCTGTTTCCCGGCCAAGCACTGCACACCAGTGCGCCGCAGAAGGCCTTTACCCAAGCCAAGCGCTTGGCCGGGGTCGAGCGGGTGGGTGGCATCCATAGTCTGCGCCATGCCTATGCCACCCATGTTTTGGAGCAGGGCCTGCCCGTCCATCAGCTCCAGCGACTACTGGGCCACCGTAACCTCCAGTCGACGATGCGCTATCTACACTGGCTACCGAGCCAGCAAGGGGGAGATCAGTGTCATATTGACCTGGTGGCCGCCTTGGAGGTGAGCCATGACTAAGGCCGCTACCTTGCAACAGGCGCTGACCCGCTTTCTCGATCCAACCGGTCTTGATCGTCAACGGCAACGGGTGTGTAGCCATCTGCTGGCCTGCCGAACGGAGGCGATGGGCGGAATGGTCTTGCAGTGCGCCGACTGCGCTCACATCCAGCCACACTACTTCGGCTGTCGCGACCGTCACTGTCCACAGTGTCAAGGCCGCGCCATGGAACAATGGGCCGAGCGTCAGCAAGCCAATATCCTGCCAGTGCGCTATTACCACGTCGTGTTCACGCTGCCGCACAGCCTTAATGGCTGGGTTCAGCTTCATCCCGAGGTGATTCACCGGTTACTGTTCCAGAGTGCTTGGCAAACGCTGCGCACGTTTGGACGAGATCCCAAGCGCCTTGACGGCGAAATGGGGATGATCGCTGTGCTTCACACCTGGGGCCAGAACCTGAGCCAGCATGTGCATCTGCACTGTTTGGTTCCAGGCGGTGCCTTGAGTGGCGATGGTCGTTGGCGTGGGGCACATAGCAACTACTTGTTCCCTGTGCGGGCCCTGTCACGCCACTTTCGCGGGCACATGGTGAGTGCTCTGCGCAAAGCCGCCAATGCAGGCGATCTCCACCGGGTCACCCGGCCCGGTGATGTCGATGCTCAACTTAACACGCTGATGGCCACTGAATGGGTGGTTTACAGCAAGGACTGCCTTGAACACACCCATGCGGTGGTTCGCTACCTGGCGCGCTACACGCGCCAGATCGCCATCAGCAACGCGCGCATCCTCGCTGTCGATGACCATCAGGTGACCCTACGCTACAAGGACTATCGCGACCACGACCGGCACAAGTCACTCACCCTCAATGGCGAGGAGTTCGTGCGCCGCTTCTTGCTCCATGTCCTGCCCAAGGGACTGATGCGGGTGCGTCACTACGGTTTTCTGGCCAATCGCTGCCGTCGGCAACGACTGGCGCGGATCCGCCAAGCGCTAGCGGTTGTTGAGCAAGCCCCAAATGTCGGTACAGCCGCCAGCGATGTGGAGCCAACCTACACCTGTCCACACTGTCGGCAGCCGACATTGCGGATGATCGGGACGCTCACTCCCCAGCGGCCCATCCATGATCAGCCGCCTAACCACAAGGAGCAACGCTATCGAGCATGATGTAACGCCATACGACGACAACGGACTAGGCTAACCGGCCCACTCGCGGGTCGCGGCTACGTTCGTCTCGGTGATGGATTTTAGCCATCAAGCGCGCTACATTGGGTTAACTTAGGTTCGGGGGCACTGAAATGATGGCGAATCTCACCACTAGAGCGCGTTACCACAGACATGCCTATGCACGGTTTGTTGCCTCCGGCCACATGCCCGTCAATACAATCCCCTATTAAATAGCCGCCTGATGGACGCGCCTTAGTCCAACAGGCATTTATGCGCCATGCTCCGCACGGCGAATAAATGCTTCACTGTTAAACATACAAGGAGAACATCGTGAGCCTGATGAATAAAAGAGAGGATGCAAGGGTTGAAAAACCTAATGGTGATGTTTTGGGGCCTTATAAAGCAATGTTTGCAGGCAGCACTATCATCATTGATGATCCCAAGGCAGATGTTGAAGAAGGCGATAGTATTCTGCGTTTATTGCCTAACGGAAAAGATGAGCGCAGCTTTGTAACCGATGCAACATTCTACAATACGGGTGTCGGAAGAATGGGGCCGCACTATCAGATTAAATTCAAGAAAGGAGGCGCCCCTGTGGAGCATAAACCAGTTCAGAACTTTCACATAAATAACGCCCAATCAATTCAAATCGGCGACTTCAACTCTCAGAGCGTAGTTAATTCCTTTGAGGCTCTAGTAAAGAAAATTGAGTCTTCATCTGCTTCGCCAGCAGAAAAGGAAGAGGCCAAGTCCTTGCTATCTAAATTTTTAACTCACCCAGTTGTTGTTTCTGTGCTAGGTGCAGCCGCTGGTTCTATCATCGGCTAATGTTTAACAAGGCCATTAAATTCGCTCCCTACGGTCACCGGACGCTCGTAAACTCCCGCCGTTTATGGCGGCGTTATACAAAATAGGGGGGTACCATGAAATTTGAGGGGCAGAACTGCCAAGTCATCAGGCAAGTGGTTCAGAGCAAGCAAGACATCGAATTTGAAGCTAATAAATCCAACACTATTTTCGCTGATAGTGAGGCTCCCGAAGATTGGACTGAGTACCCTCCCTCTATTTTGAGCGATACCGATTTGGCAAAGGTCAAAGCAGTACTGGCCATAGATGGTAGTGTCCGAGCAGCACTACATAGACTAGAGCAGACTACACACGAGCAAGGTGCGAAGGTCTATTACAAAGCTCTTGATGGTGACACGGTATCGATCAAGTTCGAGTGGTAGTTTTGTATAACAAGTCGCAGCAGTTCGCGACCGAAGGCCGCCGGACGCCCTTTACGTGGCTCCTTCGTCGCCACTCCAAGGTCGCCGCTGTGCTTCGGCGTTATGTGATCAATCCAGCATAGGAATACTGCTTTGAGGCAAGAGCTTAGAGATAAAATTGTAGAAGTATGCGATCACAAAATCGCCCAGAAAGGGCCGGGAGTCGGGCTGTCCTTTTACGCTTTCTTCAAAAATAGAAATGACCAGCCGGAGGTTCTTATGGAGGCAGCGCGGTGGTGGATTGAAACTCACAAATTAGATCATTTCGAAAAGGCGGTGAAAATCAGAGATATGGTGAATTCTGGTGTTTAGCTGTACCTGCAAATCACATAACAAGTCGCATCAGTGCGCGCCTGCGGCGCCGGACACTCACTACGTTCGTGCTGCTGTGCTTGGGCGTTAAGTTCTTAGGAGATTTCGGTGTTAGTCAGGGAAATGGAAGAGAAGGACCTTGAAGCTGTAACTGCAATTTGCATGGCTTCGTTTCTGCAGTCAGTTGCAGGCACATTGTCTGCGGAAGGGATTTCAACCTTTTCGAAAATTGCTGCGAGTAATGCCTTTCTTGACAGAATGAAGAGCGACAACTTGATGCTGGTCGCAGAAATTGATGGAAAAATCGAAGGCGTAATCGAGCTCAAGGAAGGTCGCCACGTTGCAATGCTTTTTATTAGCCCTGAACGCCAGAAGAAAGGTATTGGTAGGAAGCTGCTTTCATCAGCCCTGAAGTATGCGAAGGTTGAAACTGTCACGGTCAGCGCGTCCCTGTCTTCAGTTCCCGCGTATGAAAAGTACGGATTTGAGTGCAAAGGCGAAGCAGATGAGTCGGCAGGTTTGGCTTATCAGCCTATGGAAATCAAACTTAACAAGGCAATGCACGCGACAAGCGCGTGATTGCGGCGTTATATTCATAGGGAGATTAGACTTTGCCGTTAGATATAGCTTATAGCATTGAGGCTGATGATTATCTTGATCCTGATAGAGCCTATGATCTCTATTGGTCGGGATTGATTACAGATAAAAAGAAGTTTCTATGCCCTGGGTCTGATTGTGCTGCTCAAGTCACCTGTGCGAACTTGGACGAAGATGTTCAAGACATGAAAGTGGTTCCTCATTTTAGAATTTACGGTTCGCACAGTAAATCTTGCGAAATTTTTAACAATGTTCCCCTCGACTTGCGATACGAGGATGGAGTTTTAGTTAAAGAAGAGAGGCGCTCTGTTGATGAATCTATCGTTGATGTGTTTCTTCTGGAAAGACCCGCCTCCTATTACGATGAGCCAAAGGCAAGTAAATTTCCAAATAAAAAGGCCGTCAAAAAGCCTCAGTTTATAAAGCGCCATAAGGATATTGGTCTCAGAGAGAATGGCAGTATTGGGAATATATATTCTGTTAGGTCTGTTGTAAGTCGTTATATACGCTATAAGAAAGATGGTTCACTGGAGCATAGGCGAGTAAATATTAAAGGCCGGGATGTCCACTATAAAAGCATATTCAAATGTATTTGGGAGCAAGACTTAGAAGTGCTTCCAGATTATCCTGTTATCTATTACGGATGGGCATATGTCAATAGGCTATCTTCTGGTTATGGTTACCAGGTTAAGTTTAAAAAGAACTTCAAAAAGTCAGAAGAGGGCTTTATAACTACAGTAATGGTGGGTGATCGTCTAATTGATAGCTATAAGGTTAAAAAACTTGTAACTACACGGTTGGAGAAGATCGTTCAGAAAGAAAAACCAACCGCTTTTGTCTTTATCTATGGAAAACCGGAAGAAAATGAATCTATGAAAGGGGTAAAGTATGCTAATTTTTCGATCACAAATTTGGATATGATTGATATCAACTATGACTGCCCCTTGCCAAATAAATATAACAAATAACTGCAACGGACGCCTGCGACGCTCGCTGAGTTAAGTATTATGCGACAGCGACAACATAAGGAAGGAAATTAATGCCATACGAGCTTGAAAACAGACTAGTTATTGGGGTTGCATCAAGCGCGGTTTTTGACCTTAGTGAATCCGACGCAGTTTTCCGGAGTGATGGCGAAGAGGAGTACCGAAAATATCAAGAGAAGAACCTAGACGTCCCGCTACCTAAGGGCATCGCCTACCCATTTATCAAGCGTCTTCTTGCGCTAAACGACCTCGATTCATCCGATCCACTGGTTGAAGTGGTATTACTTTCACGTAATGATCCAGACACTGGGTTACGTGTCATGAAAACCATTGAACACTATGGATTAGGAATGACTAGAGCGATATTCATGCAGGGGCGTTCCCCGTATGAGTACATTCCAGCACTCAATATTGCCTTGTTTCTATCCGGTCATAAACCTGATATTGAAGCTGCTATTAGCTTAGAGCATCCTGCTGGACAGGTTCTCGATTCAAAGTTTGACGATGATGAGAACGACAAGACACTTCGCATTGCGTTCGACTTCGATGGAGTCCTTGCGGGAGACGAGTCCGAGACAGTAATGCAGGCGTCCGGCCTCACGGCCTTCCATGATCATGAGGTCAAGAACGTCATGCAGCCCCATAATCCGGGGCCGCTTAAGGAGTTCTTGGTTCGCATTTCAAAAATCCAGTCAGCCGAAGAGTCGTATAAGAAGCAGAACCCTGACTATGAGAATCGAATTCGCGTTTCTATCGTCACGGCTCGTAACGCGCCATCGCACGAACGAGCCCTAAAAACTTTGAAGAGTTGGGGCATAATGGCCAATGACGCATTTTTTCTTGGCGGTATTGAAAAAGGCAGAATCTTAGGTGTACTCAAGCCTCACATATTCTTCGATGATCAGTCCGCTCATCTTAAGTCTGCGAGTGCTGTTGTTCCATCTGTCCACATTCCGTTTGGTGTTACTAATCAAGCCTAGGTCGGCCTCAGAGTAATCTGCCGCCTAAGTTTTGGTAAGATCGAAAAACAGACTAGGAGTGGCCAACATGACGCGCTTCTAGTCTTATAATTACGATCAGTCCCCATAGTGGTGATCAACTACTAAGTCCAAGTTCCAACCCAGTACCTTTGAGTACGCGGTGTATTTTCTGATTGAGCACAAGCTAGACTTATCCGTTTTCCATGCTCAGAGCAGCAACGGTGCGACTGCTCGGCTGTCTATGATGCAGCTATTTGATAAATTCAGTACTCTATAACCCCTGCTTACCCAAGGCGATCCACCAATCTTATGACGAGAAAAACACTAAGCTTGAAGGTCAAAAGGCAGCAAGAGGCCAAGCCCTCTGATGACGTTGAAGATCAATACCCCGATGACCCCGAAAAGCGTTTTTTAAATGGCGTCGCTATTCATCCTTCCCCACGCATTTATTTAGAAGCGGGTTCCAGCCAGCGCAGCGTACGAGCGATGGATTTGATCACGCCCATCGGCATGGGCCAGCGTGGCTTGATCGTGGCACCCCCAGGCTCCGGCAAGACGACGCTGTTGAAACATATCTGCCAAGCCGTGGCGGAGGCGCACCCGGACATAAAATTGTACGCCTTGCTGATCGACGAGCGCCCTGAAGAGGTGACGGACTTCAAACGCAGCGTGTCGGCAGAGGTACATGCATCCTCTTCAGATGAAACCTACACACACCATGTGCGTATGGCCGATAAGCTCCTTAAAACAGCGCGCAAGCAAGCGGGTGAAGGGCACGATGTAATGATCGTGATCGATTCTTTGACGAGGCTCTCACGCGTTCATAATGCCGAGCAGCGGGGCAATGGCCGTACCATGTCGGGTGGGCTGGATAGCCGGGCGATGGAAATACCACGGAAACTGTTCGGCGCCGCGAGGAAGATCGAAAACGGCGGGTCGCTCACGATTCTGGCCGCCGTGCTGGTGGATACGGGAAGCCGTATGGATCAGGTGATTTTCGAGGAGTTTAAGGGCACGGGTAATATGGAGATCGTGCTGTCACGCGAGGTGGCCAATCAACGCATCTTCCCAGCGATAGATATTGCCAAAAGCAGTACCCGGCGCGAAGAGCTTTTGATTGATGCAAAAGACATTGAAAAA
>NZ_JBQSYD010000051.1:0-8211 GCF_052378905.1 Halomonas sp. AOP22-C1-8
TCAGAGGCGTTTGAAGTCCGAATGATCGCTTAAACGAGTGTCCACTGTTGCTGGGTAAGATCAGTTGACGCCATCATGATGGGTCATGAACCCAAGGAAACGCTTGCCGAACTGCTAAGCTTTGTGCGCTATATCGCGGACGACGACAGCATCTGCTTTGACCATACTGTCGCTGCTTCTGAAATGGCGCACCGTGACCGCAACGCCTCGCTTGCCCACTTTATGAAAGCATTTGGCCGCCTGCGCCACGATGTCGATAAAGTTCTGGGCACCTATTTTCACCAGTGCGCCATTGCCATGAGCTGCCAACAGCTTGCTCACGCAGGGCTATTTTTGGCGTCTGATGGCGTTAACCAGCCCAGCAACATTCGCGTCGTCTCCCCTCAACGGGCTCGGCGTATTAACTCGTTGATGATGATGTGCGGGCATTACGACGCCTCAGGTGAATTTGCTTTTCGGGTGGGGCTACCAGGAAAAAGTGGCGTCGGTGGCGGCATCCTGGCAATCGCCCCAGGGCAAGGCGCCATTGCTGTCTGGTCACCAGGCCTGGATGAATATGGCAATAGCCTGCTGGGCACGAAAGCACTTGAAATGTTTGCTCAACGCACCGGCTGGTCAGTGTTTGGGCATTGATCTGATCGTTTTTACTCCTTCAAGTCATCACTCACAATCTGGTTAGTAATAAAAAAACTAAAATATTTCTACCTTGCTAACCAGACAACATCCTACTGATGGTAAAACTGCCATCAAATTCTTGCCAAATTTACATCTCCTCGACATCAGTTCGTAACAGTCCCTCGCTAGGCTGACACCCAACCAATGAGATCGATCTCATTTCACCAATAACAGGTGCTGGCATGGCAGATTTACTCAGCGTGGCAAAACTCGCCGGCGTCTCTCGAGCAACGGCCGCACGCGCTTTTTCAACCCCTGATTTAGTACGCGACACAACGCGGGAAAAGGTCTTCCATGCAGCTCAACAGCTTGCATTTAGGCCTAACAAAGTGGCTCAGCAGTTGCGCTTACAAGCAACGCAAATGATTGGCGTCATGGTACCTAGTCTTGATAACCCGGTATTTGCGGAACAGCTTCAAGCCATGGAAGTAACCGCTCGGGACTGCGGATATTCACTTATTGTTACGACGAGCGAATACGATGCCAGTCGCGAGAACGACATTGTCGAAGAGATGTTACGTCAGCGAGTTGATGGCTTGGTGCTAACCGTGGCTGAAGCTGATAAAAGCACCGTACTTACTCAGCTACGTCAAGAAACTACGCCCTGCCTGCTTGTTTATAACCCTCCCGGCAATAGCGGTTTTCCCTCTGTCGGCGTTGATAATCACGCCGCTAGCGAAGCCGCCACCCACTACCTTATTTCGCTGGGTCACCAGCAAATTGGCATGGTCGCCGGCCCATTACTGCAATCCGACCGTGCGCAACATCGTTATGAAGGCTATCGCCTTGCCATGCAGACGGCTGGGCTCCCCCCATATCCACTCATTGAAATGCCCCGTCACACCCAAGCAGACCTGAAAAGTCTAGCGCCGCATTTACACGGCACCGATGGACTCAGTGCGCTGATTTGTACCAATGACCTACTCGCTATCAGTTTGATAGGCGAACTTCAACGAGCCGGGCTTTCGGTACCTAGCGAACTATCCGTTATGGGGTTTGACGGCATTGCCCTGGGAAAACATCTCTATCCCTCGCTTTGCACCATTGAGCAACCCCGTGCGGATATTGGTCGTGCAGCCATTCACACGATGTTGAACATGATTCGGGGTGAAAGACCCGTTCTTACCCCCCTGCCCTATGTATTACGAAAGGGCGAAAGTGTCGGAGCTCCGACAACCAGAAAGACCCCACCAGGTATTTCATCGAGGAGTATCACATGAACGTTAAGCATCTATATCAAGCGCTATTGGCCACTACGCTGATCAGCGCTTCAAGTAGCGTGATGGCTCAAAACAGTGATAATGCTATTTGCTACAACTGCCCGCCCGAGTGGGCAGACTGGGGCACACAGCTACGCCTGATTGAGCAGGAAACCGGCATCAGGGTGCCACAAGATAATAAAAACTCCGGCCAGTCACTGGCACAGCTAGTGGCAGAAGCCAATAGCCCTGTTGCTGATGTGGTCTACTACGGAGTGACGTTTGGTATCCAGGCGATGGAAGCCGACGTGGTTGAGCCTTACCAGCCAGCCCATTGGGATGAAATACCTGAGGGCCTTAAAGACCCTGACGGTAACTGGTTTGCCATTCACTCAGGCACGCTTGGCTTTATGGTTAATGTCGATGCCTTGGATGGCGCCCCCGTTCCTACCTCCTGGGCAGACCTGCTAAAACCTGAGTACCGGGGCATGGTGGGCTATCTTGATCCCGCCAGCGCTTTTGTGGGTTATGTAGGTGCAACCGCGGTTAACTTGGCGCTGGGCGGCGACCTTGACGACTTCACCCCCGCCATCGACTACTTCAACCAACTCTCCGATAACGCTCCCATCGTTCCTAAACAAACCAGCTACGCCCGCGTGCTTTCCGGTGAAATTCCGATTCTACTGGATTACGACTTTAACGCTTACCGTGCCCGCTATAGCGATGGTGCCAACGTTGACTTTGTGATTCCTGAAGAAGGCAGCGTCGTTGTGCCCTACGTCATGAGCTTGGTGAAAGATAGCCCTAACCCGGAAAACGGCCGTCAAGTGCTTGATTTCGTACTTTCCGATCAAGGCCAAGCGGTATGGGCAGATGCATATCTACGCCCGGTACGCGAAGAGGCTATCTCAGCAGAGGCCCGTGAAGTCTTTCTGCCCGATAGTGATTACGCCCGCGCCGTCACGGTAGATTATGACGCCATGGCCAATGCCCAGCGCAGCTTCTCCGAGCGGTATCTTTCGGAGGTTCGTTAATCATGGCAGTCATATCCAAGCAGCCCCTAGGGGCTGCTTATTCAGCCACCCGAGCAATAAGCCAAACCCCGAAACGTAAAAACTTCATTGCAGTATTCGCCTTAGCGCCAGCACTAGCCGTATTTTTCGCTTTTTGGCTACTGCCGTTTTCTCGTTTGATTCTAATGGGCGCTGAAGCCGATCGTAGTAGTGGTATCAGTGCTTATCTCACCATTCTTACCCATCGACAGTACTTAATTAGCCTCGTCACCACCGTCACAATCTCCTTTACCGTCTCACTTGTTGCTGTAGGCATCGCAGGCATAGCCGGTTTTTTTTTGGCACGCCACCGTTTTATAGGTAAATCGGTATTGGTCGCGACTCTCACCTTCCCACTTGCCTTTCCAGGCGTGGTAGTCGGCTTTTTAGTGATTATGCTGGGTGGTCGTCAGGGGGCTTTGGCTCAATTAAGCCTGTGGTTATTCGATGAGCGCTGGATGTTCGCTTATTCACTTGCTGGGCTCTTTATAGGCTATCTCTATTTTTCCATTCCACGCGTCATCACCACGGTGATGGCGGCTTGTGAAAATTCAGACCGAAGTCTTGAAGAGGCTGCCCGTTCGCTGGGGGCAAACTCATGGCAAGTTACTAAAGATGTCATTGTGCCGGGTATTGCGCCCGCTTTACTTTCGACCGGCGCTATCTGCTTTGCGACCAGCATGGGGGCATTTGGTACCGCTTTCACGCTCGGCACGCGACTGAGCATTTTACCTCTCGATATTTATGGCGAATTTACCAACTACGCCAACTTCGCCATGGCAGCCGCGCTATCTGTTGTGCTTGGGCTTATTACCTGGGTCGCATTAAGTCTGGCCCGCAAGTTGGCGGGCGGCAATGTAGGAGCCCCCGTATGAATCCACGTATCAGATTCTTCCTACAGCTGAGTTTCACTCTGCTGGTTTGCCTCTTCATGATCATCCCCGTGGCCATGTCCGTCATGGCTGGGCTAACCGAGAACTACTTTGTTGGCCTTAAAAGCGGTTTGACGCTGCGCTGGGTAAGTGAGGTATGGCAGCTTTACTCCAACACAATCTGGCTTTCTATCAAGCTGGCGCTGGCCTGTTTGGTGATTACAACGTTGATTGGCGTGCCCGCGGCTTATGGTTTGCTACGCAGCCGCCGCCGCTGGGCCAATGCGATTGAGGAACTGCTCCTGCTACCGGTGGCCGTGCCAGGCCTTGCCACTGCCCTCGCTTTACTACTTGCCTACGGTAGCTACCGGGAATTTCGTGGAAGCTGGCTATTCATTTTGGTAGGCCATGTACTTTTCACTCTGCCATTTATGGTGCGAGCCGTGCTTTCTGTTATGCAAACCGCGCGTCTACCGCTGCTTGAAGAAGCGGCAGCAAGCCTAGGAGCCAACTTCCGACAACGCTTTTTTGCGGTGGTGATTCCCAACTGTCTTAGCGGTATTTTGGCGGGCGCGTTGATGGTCGTCACCCTATCAATTGGTGAGTTCAACATTACCTGGATGCTGCATACCCCGCTTACTAAAACCCTTCCGGTAGGCCTAGCCGATAGCTATGCCTCCATGCGCCTTGAAGTGGGATCGGCCTACACGCTGATTTTTCTAGTGATGATTGTCCCACTGCTGGTGGCTATTCAATGGGCCGGGCGGCTTTCCAGCCCACGCCGTTAAGCAACCAGAACATCTAACTCGCCCCGTCGCCAAGAGATAACCCCGAGATCGATATGAGTTCATCCGTCAGCATCACCCTAACCCAATGCAGCCGTACTTTTTCAGGTAACCACAAGGCCCTGCAACCGCTAGATCTCCACATTAACGCAGGAGAAACCTTAGTGTTACTTGGGCCGTCTGGATGTGGCAAAACTACTACACTGCGCATCATCAGCGGCCTTGAAAGCCCGGATAAGGGCGGTCGCGTCCAATTTGGCGAACAGGATGTGACTGCCCTGCCTATTGAAAAGCGCGATGTCGGCATGGTGTTTCAAAACTACGCCCTATTTCCCAATATGAGTGTTGCCGACAACATTGCCTACGGTCTGAAAATACAGCGCTTGCCCCGTTCTGAGATTGAGCAACGGCTGGCCGAGGTCATGCGCATGGTGGATCTGGAAGGCTTTGGCGAGCGGCGTATTGATGCCTTGTCAGGTGGGCAAAAACAGCGCGTTGCCCTAGCGCGCGCCATTGCCGTTCGCCCCAAAGTGCTGCTATTTGATGAACCCCTTGCGGCCCTGGATGCCAAGTTGCGCGACCGGCTGCGCCTGGAAATCGGCCAGCTGCTGCGCGAGCTGGGCACAACCGCGGTTTATGTGACCCATGATCAAGACGAGGCGATGGCCTTGGGAGACCGTATCGCAGTGATGCAAACCGGGAGAATTGCACAATTGGGTACGCCCCAAGAGATTTATCACCAGCCCGCCAATGCGTTTGTGGCCGACTTTATCGGCGCGGTGAATCGCTTGGAAGTCATCGGAAAAGGGGCTGATGGTCACCTCACGGTGCAAGGCGGTGAATTGACCGCGCCTCACCTACAAGAGGCACCAAGCGTTTACTGTCGTCCAGAGGATATCGAGGTGGTCGCTCTAGCGGATGCCCAAGTAAAAGGCCGCATTCTACAAAGTATTTTTCTAGGGCAGTCTCAGCAGTTAATGGTTGATACAGGTGGCGCTACACCGATTCAGGTTAAGGCATCATCGCGCCAGCTTTGGCCCACCGGCGCCGCTATTGGTTTGAACCTGCCCTCGCAAGCGCTTTTTCATCCAGAGCTAAGTCATTCAAAACTAGCCGCCACAAGCGCCAAGGAGCAGGCCAATGGGTAAATCTTGTCTTATCGCTCAAATCAGTGACCCGCATATCAAAGCTGGCGGGCGCCTTTCCTATCGTCAAGTGGATACTGCCGATGCTCTACGCCAAGCCATTCAAACGCTCAATCAGCTAATGCCACGCCCCGACTTGGTACTCATTAGCGGTGACCTGGTCGACTTTGGCCACCCCGATGAGTACGCGACGTTTAAACAGATTTTGGCGGAGCTAACGCTGCCGGTTTATCTGATCCCCGGCAATCATGATGACCGCGAGCACTTGCGTGCTGCTTTTCCCGAGCATGACTATCTCTTTCAAGACGCTCATTATTTACAGTGGGTAATTGATGACTACCCAGTACGACTAGTAGGGCTCGACTCCTCCGTGCCAGGCGAGCCTTACGGAGAGCTAAGCGAGGAAAGCCTGTGCTGGCTGGATAAAACCCTGGCCGAACAGCCGCAAACCCCAACGCTGGTGATGCTCCATCATCATCCATTTATCAGTGGCATTGATCATATGGACCGCCAGCCTCTTAAGCAGCCCCACGCGCTGGCCGAGATAATTAACAAGCATGCCCAGGTTGAACGCGTGCTTTGCGGGCATGTACACCGCACTATTCAGGCACGCTTTGGAAATACGTTAGCCATCAGCTGCCCTGGAGTTTCGCATTATGTCAGCCTGGATCTAACCCCAGACGGCCCTTCCCGTTTCCAATTAGAGCCGCCAGGGTATTTACTACATCAATGGTCAGCAGAGGCAGGCATGGTGACGCACCAAGGTTTTATTAAACAGTACCCGGGCCCTTATCCGTTTTACGACGCTAACGGTCTAATTGACTAATACACGCTTCATACACCGCTAAATCCCCGGCAGAAAAGCAGCAAAACGTCACCGTCTCAACGGTAGAGCCCTGCTTTAGTGCCTCGCTCACCGTTGAGACAGCAATCCGTGCAGCTGCTTCAATAGGATAACGGTATACGCCGGTACTGATGCTCGGAAATGCTACCGAGCGTGCGTTTACCGATTCAGCCAGAGCCAAGCAGCGCTGATAGCAAGACGCCAATAATTTAGCTTCGCCGCGTGTTCCGCCGTGCCATACAGGGCCAACGGTATGGATGATAGTACGTGCTGGCAGTTTAAAGCCTTCGGTCAGTTTTGCATCGCCAGTGGCGCAGCCACCCAGCGTTCGACAGGTGTTAAGCAGTTCCGGTCCGGCCGCACGGTGAATGGCGCCATCTACGCCTCCGCCACCCAGTAATGAGGTGTTAGCCGCGTTAACAATGGCATCAACATGAAGCGTAGTGATATCGGCTTGTATCGCGGTAATGTTCATTTAAAACCTCCTTGTTGGCTATTTAGATGCACCGAGCGGCTCCACTTCCGGTGTTAAGTGCGCCAGCTCCCAGGCCTGCACCATCTGCTTTTTAGCGACGCCCCAACGGTAGCCACCTAACGCCCCGCTTTGCTGGATAACACGGTGGCAAGGAATCCATAACGCAATTGGGTTAGCACCCACCGCATTGCCTACGGCTCGCGACGATTTAGGCATGCCCAACGCTTGAGCAATATGCGTATAGCTTGCCAGCTGGCCTTCAGGAATGGTGAGTAGTGCTCGCCATACTGCGACTTGGAAATTGGTACCGGTCACGTGAAGCGATAACGTACCAGGTTTTGTTTTAGAAGTTGCCAATAGCGCATCAACCACATACGCCGTCGCCGCTGGGTGATGATTGAGCGTGCTTCGCGGCCACTCCTTGGCAAGCCGTGCCAGCAGTTCATCGGTGCTCGTGGCATCCACAAAGCCCATACGGCAAACGCCGCGCGGAGTCACCGCTACCAGCACGCTGCCCAAGGGCGTTGCATGCACGCCGTACTCGATACAGACGCCCTCCCCTTGACGTTTATGCTCTCCAGGCGTCACCGCTTCTAACTGCACAAAGTGATCATAAAGCCGAGAGCCACCGCTCAGCCCAAGCTCATGGGCAACATCCAGTAATGCCCGCGGCTCTTTTAATAATTGCTTACCTCGCTCCAGGGTGAGGGCTTGCAAAAAGCGCTTGGGCGAAATACCTGCATAGCGGCAGAACAGACGCTGAAAATGGTAGGCACTTAAATGCACATGAGCCGCAACCTCTTCCAAACTGGGTTGCAATACCGCCCGCTCGACCATGTAGACCATCGCCTTTTCGATACGCGCATAATCATCCATTGTCGGTTCCTCTGTGTGATACCGAAGCTCTCCTAGCTTAAGCGCTCCCTAGCGGCCTGCCGACCCGAATCTTGCGCATATCAATTTTATACAATACGCCGTCGCCACATCATCGCACACTCCCCTCACTGCTTAGGAGGATCACAATGTGCATTTCGCTATTACTACCCATGTCAGCCTTTGCCCTTGCCGCATCCATTTCTCCTGGCCCCGTCAATTTGATATGCCTCAGTAGCGGCACCCACTACCCTATGGTTAAAGGGTTAATCTTTGTGACAGGAGCCACAC
>NZ_JBQSYD010000052.1:0-7657 GCF_052378905.1 Halomonas sp. AOP22-C1-8
CATTACAGCGAGTTAGCGGATTCGCCCTCTTCACAACATACGAAACTGTATGATCCCTATCCATCGCGCTTGGCACAGCCTCCTCAAGCACTTTGGCAGGCGCGTCAGGACGCCGTTGTAAAAGGGCATCACCTGGCAGGGCCTTTAAGCGAAACTCAACTGGATGAATTTGAACGTAAAGACTTTTTGTTTATCCCGAATTTGATTAGCGGTAGTGAGCTTGATGAGCTGCGTGCTGAGATGCAGGCACTTATGAATACGGATGCTTACCGTGATAAAGACTTCAGTATTACCGAGCCTGAAAGTAATGAAATTCGTTCACTGTTTGCGGTACACCACCTTTCAGAACGCTTGGGCGCGCTGGCCAGAGATGAGCGCGTGGCAGGCGCCGCTCGGCAGTTGATTGGTGATGATCCTTATGTGCATCAGTCACGCATTAACTACAAGCCGGGGTTCGCCGGTAAGGGCTTTAACTGGCACTCGGATTTTGAGACCTGGCATGCTGAGGATGGTATGCCCGGTATGCATGCAGTAAGTGCGTCCTTGATCCTGACCGATAATCACGAATTTAATGGCCCGCTGATGCTGATTCCTGGCTCGCACAAGAAGTTTGTGCCCTGCCAGGGGGAGACGCCAGTGGATAACCATAAGCGTTCGTTGAAAGCGCAGGAAGTGGGCGTACCAAGCCCAGAGGCGCTCACTGAACTGGTCGCTGAGCACGGTATTGAAGCGCCGAAAGGTAAGGCGGGTGGGCTATTGCTGTTTGATTGCAATACACTGCATGCCTCAAACGCTAACTTGTCGCCGGACCCGCGCAGTAACGTGTTCTTCGTCTTTAACCGCCCCGATAATCGCTGCCGCGAGCCGTATGCGGCCCCGCAGCAGCGTCCGGACTTTCTGGCCCATGACCCAGGCCAAGAGTGGCTAGTCGATAAGTGATTGGGAGGATGAGCGATAACCTCGTATTGGGTTGTGGAACATACACATAGGTAGGGTAAACTATTGCGTCTGTCGTTAAGAACGCGGCACGTATAATGAGAAGGAGAGTACCCGCCATGCGTCTTGTTCCACAATTTACCGACGGTCAGGCATTTCCCCATGCATTGGGCAAAGTCGTATGTGTTGGCCGCAACTATGCTGATCACGCGAAAGAGCTGGATAATCCCGTTCCCAGCGAGCCGCTGTTATTTATTAAGCCTGCGACGAGTGTCGTGGATATAGAGCAGCCGCTGAGCCCGCCTTTTTCTCAAGGCGATGTACACTACGAAACCGAGCTGGCCCTGTTAGTTGGGGAAACCCTCACCCACGCGACGCCGGATGAAGCGGAACGTGCGATTGTGGGTATTGGTTTAGCGCTCGATTTAACACTACGCGATGTACAAACGAAGCTGAAAGAGAAGGGCCACCCGTGGGAGATCGCCAAGGGTTTTGATGGGTCTTGCCCGCTATCCAGGTTCCTGCCGCTAAGCCGAGTACCCAACTGGAATGCGCTGGCCTTTACGCTGGAGGTTGATGGTGAAGCGCGCCAGCATGGGGAAGGTTCGGATATGATCTTTGCGATTCCCTCGCTGGTCGCGGAAATGAGCCGTTATTTCACGCTTGAGCCGGGCGATGTCATTTTAACCGGCACCCCCGCCGGTGTCGGTGAGTTAACTCGAGGCACATCACTGCGCTTAACGCTGACTGGCGGTCTGGAAGTGACAACCTCTGTTACTGAATAAGCCAGCGTTGCATAGTGAAAGCGCCCCTTGGTCTTCCAGGGGGGACGCTTTCTATTGGTTCTGAAAAGTAAGGCGATAGCGTTACTCTAAATACGTATAGCCTTCCAGTCCTTCGTGCAGGCTTGCCGCAAAGCTTTCCTGCTCTTGCTCTGAGAAATCGCTATTGACGATCTGCTCAGTCAGCTTTTGCATAAGTTCCTTGGCGTCAAAGTTGACGTAGGCCAGTACATCGGCAACGGTATCACCCGCCAGCGGATTGGAAAGCACCCACTCGCCGTGCTCGTTTAATGCGGCGTCAACCGAGTCGGTATCGCCGAACAGGTTATGCAAGTCACCCAGAATTTCTTGATACGCCCCCACCAGGAAAAAGCCTAGCCAGCGCTCATCTTCCGAGGGCCATTCGGGAAGGGGTAGGGTGCTTTCTACACCTTGTCCATCAACGTAGCTGTCGATACGTCCGTCTGAATCGCAGGTAATATCCTGAATGACAGCACGGCGTGTTGGGGGTTGATTCAGCCCGCTTAATGGCAGTACCGGGAAGATCTGCTCAATGCCCCACACATCAGGCACCGACTGGAACAGCGAAAAGTTAACAAACAGCTTGTCAGCCAGCTTCTCGGCGAGCTCGTCCATAATTTCGCGGTGTGCCCGATTACGAGTATCCAATTGACTGCGCAAACGCGCACAGGCGGCCAAATACAGGCGCTCGCCTTCGGCACGGGCATTGATATCGCTCAGGCCCAGCACAAACCTGTCCTGTAACTCGCTTACTGCCTGCAAGAGGTCATGCCAGGCCTCGACCAGCATGCGCGGCTCCTGAGGCGTGGCAAGCTGGTCGAACACGCGCCACAGGGCATCAACCTGTATATCGTCCCGAGGCGCCTTCTCGGGCGGCGTATCATCAATGCGCTCTTCGCCAATCACATTGGTAATAAGCACTGCGTGGTGGGCCGTCAATGCCCGGCCCGATTCGCTGATTAAATGGGGCTGAGGTAAATGGGACTCTTCGCACAGCTGAGCAAAGGCGCTCACCACGTTACGGGCATATTCACGCATCGAGTAGTTGGCAGAGCAGTAACTGCGCGAGCGAGTGCCTTCATAGTCAATGCCTAGGCCGCCGCCCACATCGACCGTATCAATCGGTGCGCCAAGGGTAATCAGGTTCTGATAAAAGCGGGCACACTCACGCAGGCCACGCTGAATGTCGCGAATATTGGCGATCTGCGAGCCCAAGTGGAAGTGCACCAGCTGCAGGCTTGCCAAGGCGTCCTGGGCGCGCAGCGTTTCCACCACTTCCAGAATTTGGCTGGCAGTCAGGCCGAACTTGGATTTTTCACCGCCGGTATTTTGCCACTTGCCTTTCCCTACTGAGGCCAGGCGCGCACGCAGGCCAATACGCGGGGTAACATCCAGCTCCCGGGCCTCTTCCATGATCATCGCAAGCTCGGAGAGCTTTTCCACGACCAGGTAAACACGGTGGCCAAGCTTCTCGCCCAGCAGGGCAAGGCGCACGTACTCACGGTCCTTGTAGCCGTTACACACGATTAGCGATGACCCGCCGCCCGAGAGAGCAAGCACGGCAAGAAGCTCGGGCTTGCTGCCCGCTTCCAGGCCCACTCGGCCATTACCGCGCTCGGAAGTCGCCAGAATTTCCTCGACCACGCGGCGCTGTTGGTTAACCTTGATGGGGTAAACCGCCGTGTAGCCGCCCTGGTAGTCAATATCACTCATGGCAGCATCAAAGGCGCCGCACAGCTGTTCAACCCGGTCGTGCAGAATATCGCTAAAGCGCACCAGAATAGGCAGGCGTAGGCCCGCCTCCTGCAACTGAATCACCAGCTCACGCAGGGGCAGGGTAGGGCCTTCGGCGTCGCTGCCTAGGGGGCGTACCAGAGCTTGGCCGTGGTCGTCTACATCAAAGTAGCCGCTGCCCCATTGGTCGATATTCCATGTGCGGCGAGCACTTAGTGCTGACCCACTTTGCGTTGCACTCATAAGTCAGCCTCAGGAAGAGGTAAGGCGCCATACGCAATGCGCGCGTTTAAGATGGTATGAAAACGCTCGGGGTCGTGAGGTGTTAAATCGTGAGCCGGTGGGTCAACGTAGACGACCAGCAGGCGCGATAACCAATAGCGTAGCGCCGTCATGCGCAGCATTATCGGCCATACGTCACGCTCCTCGTGGGTGAGTGGTCGGCGTGCCAGGTAAGCCCCCAGCAAGGCATTATAGCGCTCTGCATTGAGCGTGCCGTCTTCATTTGATGCCCAGTCGTTAATCACGATGGCGAGATCAAACAGTAGGTCACCAGTACAGCCATTATAAAAATCAATGATGCCGCCAAGCTGATCGCCATCGAACAGCGTGTTGTCGCGAAACAGGTCACCATGGATAGCCCCTTGGGGCAGCTTGGCGTACTGACTGAAGGCGCTTTCAAAATCCTCGACTTCGTTTTTCATTAATGCCTGATCATCAGGGCTTAAGTACGCCAATACTTTATGGTGCATGGCCTGTAGCCAGTGCAAGTCGCGGGGGTTCGGACGATGGCCGGAGAAGTGCTGTGAGATCACATGCAAACGCCCCAGCGTGTCCCCAAGCGCCCGGCACTGCGCCAGGTTAGGGGCGACGGGATGACGGCCCGGCATACGCGGAAATAGCAGGGCCGGTTTATCCGCCAGGCTGTGCAGTGCAATGCCATCGCGGTCATGAACCGGGCCTGGCACTGGCAAACGGTGTTCATCCAGGTAGTCCAGCAGGTCGACGAAGAACGGCAGCTCTTCATGTTCACCTTGTTCAAACAGGGTGAGCACCAGTTCTCGGCGCTGCGTGGTAACAAAAAACGTTGAATTTTCGGTGCCGCCCGCGACTCCTTGCAGAGATACAAAGCCACCAACATCAAAGTTGTCTAAAAACGTAGCGACCTGTGCGTCGCTAAGCGGGGTGAATACAGCCATGAAAGTCTCGCCCAGGTTGCTAAGCTGATTATTGTAGCGGCTTGCTGGCTGAGTTGGCAGCGTTGTTAAGCGCTTAAGCGTATTTGTATCCGCCAGTTTATTTCAGCCGCTGGCGCTTAGCGCGTATCATGACCCTATACTTTTTTTGCAATGGATATTGGTTATGGCCCGTGCCCCGATCGTGCTCGTCGATGGTTCCTCGTACTTGTATCGTGCCTTCCACGCGCTGCCGCCGTTAACAACCTCTAATGGCCAACCGACGGGAGCCGTTAAGGGCGTGCTGAACATGCTCAAACGGCTCATAAAGGATTATCCGCAAAGCCCAATGGCGGTGGTGTTTGATGCGCCGGGCAAAACCTTCCGTGATGAGCTCTTTGAAGACTACAAGGCGCATCGCCCACCGATGCCGGATGATTTACGCAGCCAGGTCGCCCTACTGCATGCCTGCGTAAAGGCGCTTGGCTTGCCACTTTTATGCATTGACGGCGTGGAGGCGGATGACGTGATAGGTACGTTAGCGCACCGTGCCACGCAGGCGGGTCGGGATGCAGTGATCTCCACCGGCGATAAAGATATGGCGCAGCTGGTGAATGCGCATATCACGCTGGTCAATACCATGAAAGATGAAACCTTGGATGAGGCCGGTGTGGAAGGCAAGTTTGGTTTGCCGCCTGCTCTGATTATCGATTACCTCGCCTTGATGGGCGATAAGGTCGATAACATCCCGGGCGTGCCGGGTGTGGGCGAGAAAACCGCCTTGGGGCTGCTGCAGGGAATGGGCGGCGGGCTGGATACCATTTACGGGGATTTAGAGCGGGTTAAAACGCTCTCGTTTCGTGGGGCCAAAACGTTATCCAAAAAGCTTGAAGAGCACCGTGAGCAGGCCTATCTCTCCTATCAGCTCGCCACCATCAAAGTCGACTGCGATCTGCCGGTTGGGCTGGATAATTTAGATATTGCGCACCCGGATCGCGAACAGCTGGTTGCGCTTTATAAAGAGCTTGAATTCAGGCAGTGGCTGGCTGAACTGCTGGAGGGAAAAGATGAAGGCGTGGATGACGTAAAAGGCGGCGAACCGGTATCTGACGATGCTGAGGAAACCAGTGATGCGCAGTCAGCCAGCCCTCAAGAGCGCCAGGACCATGTCATCGTTGAGCAAAGCGAACTGGACGCTTGGCTCAAGCGCTTAAAAAGCGCCAAGCGGTTCTGTTTTGACCTGGAAACGACCAGCCTGAATTACATGGAAGCCGAAATTGTGGGAATTGGACTGGCGCTCGACGCCGGTGAAGCGGCCTATATTCCGCTGGCCCACGACTATTTGGATGCTCCCGCTCAGTTGGATAGAGCCAAGGTTTTAGCTGCGCTCAAGCCGCTGTTCGAAGATCAAAAGACCATCAAGATTGGCCAGAACCTCAAGTACGATATTTCCGTATTGGCCAACTACGACATTATCGTTGCTGGAACGCTGGCCGATACGATGCTGGCCTCTTATGTACTGAATTCCACGGCAACGCGCCACGACATGGATTCGCTGGCGCTTAAGTACCTGGGCGAGAAAACCACCTCGTTTGAAGAGATCGCTGGTAAAGGCGCCAAGCAGTTGACCTTCAACCAGATAGCGTTAGAGCAGGCAGCACCTTATGCCTGTGAAGATGTGGATATTACCCTGCGCTTGTACGATGTGTTGCGCCCGCAGGTAGATAAAGAGGGGCGCCTGGCCCAGGTGCTGGATCACCTGGAGCTGCCGCTGATCAAGGTGATTTCCCGCATTGAGCGTAACGGCGTGGCGATAGATGCTGAGCGCCTACACGCGCAGAGCCAACAGCTGGATAAGCGCATTCGTGAACTGGAAATTGAAGCGTTTGACCTGGCCGGGCGTGAGTTTAATCTGGGCTCGCCCAAGCAGTTAGGCGAAATTCTGTTTAATGAGCTGAAGATCCCTGTTCTCAAGAAAACACCCAAAGGCGCGCCATCAACGGCCGAAGCGGTGCTTGAGGAGCTGGCGCTGGATTACCCGCTGCCCAAGGTCATCATGGAGCATCGCGGGCTTTCCAAGTTGAAGTCCACCTACACCGATAAGCTGCCGCGCTTGATCAACAAGGCAAATAACCGGGTACACACCAGTTATCACCAGGCGGTCACCGCCACCGGTCGTCTCTCTTCATCGGACCCGAACCTGCAGAACATCCCCATTCGCACCGAAGAGGGGCGCAAGATTCGTCAGGCGTTCATTGCCCGGCCCGGCTATCGCATTGTTGCCGCTGACTACTCGCAGATCGAGCTGCGCATCATGGCGCACCTTTCAGAAGACAAGGGCCTGCTGGAAGCGTTTGCCGAGAATCGCGATATCCACACGGCCACTGCCGCGGAAGTCTTCGGCACCGCGCTGGACAAAGTGTCCAGTGATCAGCGGCGTAGTGCTAAAGCGATTAACTTCGGGCTGATTTACGGTATGAGCGCGTGGGGCCTTGCGCGCCAGCTGCATATCGAGCGCAATCAGGCGCAAACCTATATCGACCGCTACTTTGACCGCTACCCAGGCGTGGCTCGCTATATGGACCGGATTCGCACCCAGGCCGCGGAAGATGGGTTTGTGGAAACCGTGCTGGGGCGCCGCCTGTACCTGCCGGAAATCCACTCGCAAAACCGCAACCGCCGTCAGGGCGCTGAGCGTACCGCGATCAACGCGCCCATGCAGGGCACCGCCGCGGATATCATCAAACAGGCCATGATCGACGTGGACGCTTGGCTTGCAGAGGGCGAGTTCGATGCGCTGATGGTCATGCAAGTACATGATGAACTGGTGTTTGAGGTGAAAGAAGAGCAGGTGGAAGCGTTTATTGGTGAAGTGCAAACGCGTATGCAAGCCGCCGCCGAGCTTAAAGTACCGCTGATTGTTGAAGCCGAAAGCGGGGTTAATTGGGATGAAGCGCATTAAAAAGTAAATAGTGCTCACATGAAAACGGCCCGCCAAATGGCGGGCCG
>NZ_JBQSYD010000053.1:0-7173 GCF_052378905.1 Halomonas sp. AOP22-C1-8
CTAGGCGTTCTAACTGCTGGCGTTGCTCAGGGGTCGGCATGGTTAAAGGTGCGCGGACGCTACCAGCCGGACGGCCGATAATATTCGCGCCTTCTTTAATCAAGCTAACTGCATAACCGGATTTTTGATCACGCAGATCAATAAAGGGAATAAAGAAGCCCGTAGTAATATTCTTAACCGTATCCTTGTCCCCTTGGCGTAACGCTTTGTAAAACGTTACTGCCATATCCGGAACGAAGTTAAACACCGCAGAAGAGTAGGTATTCACACCAATGGAGAGGTACGCTTCTGCAAAAATCTCAGCTGTGGGCACACCGCCTACATACACAAGGCGATCCCCTACCGTTTTAATGATCTTGTTTAGTGCTTGAATATCGCCCTTACCATCCTTGAGGCCGATAAGGTTCGGGCAAGCATCCGCAAGCGCCTGGACAGATCCGGCATTTAGAATGCCGTTACCACGGTTGTAGTAGATAATGTTGATGTTCGTGGCATCACAGATTTGTCGAGCATACTCGACCAATCCATCCTGCGGGCACTCTGTTAGGTAAGGCGGCATCAGCAAAATACCGTCTGCACCGGCCTCTTCAGCAGCAGTGGCAAACTCCTTACCCGCTTTTACGCTTAATCCAGCACTTGCGATCACCGGCAATTTACCATCAACGACCTCTACGGCCACACGGACAATCTGCCGATACTCTTCCAAGGTTAAATTAAAGAACTCACCCGTACCGCCTGCTACAAAAACAGCGGAAATATCATGACGGATAAACCACGTCAAACGCTCACGGTAGCTTTGCTCGTCAAACTGTCCGTTCGCATCGAAATCAGTGATAGGGAATGACAGCAAACCACCGCCTATTGCTTTGACTACTTCTTGTTTGGAAAACGTCACTGAAACGCCCTCATGTATGCCCAAGCCAATTGGTAATGAGTTAAAACCGTAGCCACTCAACACTCGTAATACATCATACAATATAAAAGGTAATCAACGAGAACATGCCCTGCAAGAAAAAAACCACTATGCTGCGACCAAAGTGCTAGCGCTCTTGGCACCTGCAAGAATTACGAAAATACACTTTAACCAGTGGAAACAAACCGTTGACCCACAGCTAACCAACAGACCCAATAATAACAGTGCAAGCTCATGCGTTAGCCTAGACAGCACTTAGTGGGAGGCTGCGAGCTACTCGAGGAGAAAGCGCTAACGAAGGGGCGATGACGGAGCTTTAAAACCAGACATGTGACCATGGGCTTTAGCTTTGGGGTTACACGTCAGTTCACCAGCGAACAGCTAAAAAACATCCAACTCCTGGCACCCTGAGGCTTTTTTTATATTGTTTGTGAAAACCTTTTTCATTCAACAATGTAAGCACTCACCTACTCAATCTGTAAGCCATTACTTACAGCCCATCGTCTTTTACCTACAACGTTAGGACTAGCATCAACCCTCAAAAGCGCCTACTATCCTCCGCCGCAGCCAATGCTGCGACGCACAACCAAAAATCCTCATAACAAGAACCGTTGTTAACTCCCCTGCTAACAGGAGTGCATGCTATGCAACACTCAATGACTCAGTACCCGGCCACTAATGCGGACATTATGGAAGTATGGGCACAGCACGCGCTTGCGCAGCGCGCAGCGTTTGATGCCTTTGCCGCTTATCTTTGTGATTACTAAAGCCCGCGGCTGTTTACCCCCTATCAACGCCTCCCCTTGGAGGCGTTATTTTTGTACCTGAGTACGCCATTCAAACCATCAATCAACTGCTAGGTAGCGTCACTTTCAAGCGCTGCTAAATAAGCCTCCTGCAGGATATACATCCGCTTTACGTCTCGGTATTTGCCGTTGATAAAGAACTCCTGAACCAGATGTCCTTCTTCGATGAACCCACTCTCTTCATAAAGATGAATCGCCTTAACGTTCTCCACTGCGACGATGAGAAACACCTTATGAAGGTTCAGGATGGTAAACGAGTAGTGTAGGGCCTGGCGGATCAGCGAACGTGCAAACCCTTTTCCATGATGGTCCGGAGTGATAATGATTTGGAACTCTGCACTGCGATGGATGTAGTCAATTTCAATCAGTTCCACCAAGCCAATCGCCGTTCCGGTGCTGTCTTCCGCTACAAACCGTCGCTCGGCATTATCATGGATATGTTTGTTATAAAGCTCCTCCAGCTCATCAAATGATTCGTAGGGCTCCTCAAACCAGTACGACATAATACTTTGATTATTATTAAGTTCATGCACAAAGCGCAGGTCGCCACGCTCAAGGGCACGTAAAAATAGCAAGTGGTTCATGGGCGCTGATCTCATCGTGTAACGACAATGTGGGGTGGTAATATCACATAGCCCGTTACGTGGCTTAAATATGGCGTTTAAACGAAAATAACTCTGCCAGCGGATGCGGCTTTCCTTCAATTAAAGCGCGCAGTAGCTTGGCCCCTATCATGCTGTAACTAATGCCGTTTCCGCCGTACGCCATGGCAAAGTGCACGTTTGGCCCATGGGAATCATGAGGACCAAAATAAGGCAGCCCATCGCATGTTTCGGCAAACGTGCCCGCCCAACTAAAGGTAGGATTAATCGTTAACGACGGCCAGAGCGTCTTGACCTTGTCTGCCAACCCCTCGGCTTTTTCCAGTACTCGTTCATCGCGACGCTTGGGAATATCCTGCTCATCATCATCACCGCCGACCAGCAGCCTTCCCTCCTGAGTCGTGCGCAGGTAAAGATAGGGCCGCGCAGACTCCCAGACGAGGGTATGTTTAAGCTCGCCCAGCATGTCAGGCGTTAGCGGGTCGGTAACGAATGCATAGCTGCTCCGGTTTTTAGCCACCGGCTCAGGCAGCCACGCTTGAGACTCATAGCCTGCGGCCACCACGACCTGCTGGCAGTTGAGCGTTGCACCGTTCGTCAACGTAAGCGCTATATGCTCACCGTGCTGGGTCATGCGTTCCACCTGGGTACGGTCGTATACCTCGCTGCCCTGTGTGGCTATCTTGCCAAACAGCTGATAGACCATTCGATAAGGGTCCATGCGTGCGGCAAGCTCGGTTAAAATAGCGCCTGGCGCATCAAAGCCGTAGCGTTCCAAAAGCGTTGCCCGCTCAAGCCACTTGGCCTTAAAACCATGTTTCTGACGCAGCCAAAGTTCCTCTTTCAACGACGCTACGTCTTCCCCACTGCTTGCATAATAGAGGCTTTGCTGGCGCTCAAACTCCACATCCTCCAGTTCAAGCGCCAAGGCTTCAAGCTCAAAAATTGATTCTGCACACGCCCGGTAGGCAAGCACCGCGTTTGCTTCACCGTAACGCTGGGCAAGCTCGGTCATATGGGTATCAATTTCATACTGCAGCAGTGCGGTACTGGCGGCCGTGCTTCCCCAGCCTATATCGCGACGCTCAACCACCACCACGTGATGGCCATGCTGGCTTAGTTCATTGGCAATCAGCGCCCCGGTTATGCCACCGCCGATGACGGCCACCTCGCATTGATGGTCGTGGGTTAGCTGTGGGAAAGTAGCCAACAGACCGTTCTTTACTGTCCAAAACGGATAGCCGCTTTTAAGATCCATCATGTTCCCTTTGCAACGCTTTTATCGGTAGCTTTAACACTAGTGGGTTAACGTAGAAATCACTTATTTATAAAGGAAATCTTTATGATCGATTTACGCAGTGACACGGTCACCCGACCCGATGCCGCCATGCTAGAAGCCATGATGAGTGCGCCTGTTGGGGATGATGTCTGGGGCGATGATCCAACGGTCAATGCGTTTCAGGAGCACCTTGCCACCTTAACCGGCAAGCAGGCGGCACTGCTGTTTCCAAGCGGCACCCAGAGCAACCTGGTGGGTCTGATGGCGCATTGTGAGCGGGGTGATGAGTATATCGTTGGGCAGTCAGCCCACACCTATCGCTATGAAGGGGGCGGCGCTGCGGTGTTGGGTAGTATTCAGCCACAACCAATTGAAAATGCCAGTGATGGCAGCCTGCCCTTAGAAAAAATCAGCGCAGCGATTAAAGCCGATGATGTTCACTTTGCCCGCACGCGTCTCTTGGCGTTGGAAAATACCATCACCGGTAAAGTGCTGCCCGAAACCTACGTTCATCAAGCCACCGAGTTTGCCCGTTCACGAGGTTTGGCAACGCATCTGGACGGCGCGCGGCTTTTTAATGCGGCCGTTGCAAGCCAGGCGCCGCTTGAGCAGCTATGCCGCCCCTTTGATAGCGTTTCACTGTGCTTCTCAAAAGGGATGGGTGCACCGATCGGCTCGGCGTTGATAGGTCCACGAGACTTCATCGAGCGTGCCCGCCGCTGGCGCAAGGTAGCGGGAGGAGGTATGCGCCAGGCAGGCATCATAGCCGCCGCCTGCCAGTATGCGTTAGATAACAATATTCAGGACCTGGCCAACGACCACCGCCGCACAGCACGCCTGGCCGAAGGCTTGGCCCTGCTTCCGGGCATAGAGGTGGCATCTCAAGCCACCAACATGCTGTTTGTACACATTTCGGAAGAGCACCTTCAGCCTCTTTCAACATGGCTTAAACAGCACGATATTTTAATTGAGCTTTTATACGCCACACGTCTTGTCGTGCACCGTGATATCAATGATGCCGATATCGAAAAGGTACTCGACGTGATGGCCGCTTACTTCAATCAACACCCTTAGGCGTAACGCTTAAGCGCGTAAGCCTCATAAACGCCGCAGGCCCCACATAAAGTAGGCGCCGCCAATCAACGAGGCAACAAGGCCTGCGGGAATCTCATACGGAAACATAATCTGGCGGCCGACCCAGTCAGCCAGCACCATGAGCAACATTCCGATCAATGCGGCGCCAACCAGCTGCTGCCGAGCGCGGGAAAAACCCACCAAACGCGCCATGTGCGGTGCCAGCAGGCCGATAAACGAGAGCGGCCCGACGACCAGCGTGGCACATGCGGTTAACAGTGCCACCAGCAGCAACAGCCCCAACCGCGCTCGATTCAGGGACACACCCAGCGCTTGGGCCATCGGCGCGCCCAACGGCAGAATATCGAGCCAGCGGGTAAAAGGAAGGGTTATCACTGCCAACACAGCGGCGATACTTCCCACCACCACCGCACTGGTCACATCCACGTAATACGTAGAGCCCGCCAGCCAGGCAATAACCTGCTGCCCTCGCGGGTCGCCGCCCGCCAGCAGCACGCTACGCACCGCATCAAACAGTGCGCCAATCGCAACGCCGCTAAGCAACAGCCGCTCAGGCACAAAGCCACTACGGCGATTCAAGATCACTAGCACGGCCAGTGTGGTCAATGCCCCTAGGGTCCCAATGCCGATCAGCGCTGCGTTGCTCGGTGCAGGCAGCACGTAAATGCCCAGGATTAATGCAATCGCGCAGCCCCCACTGATACCCAGCACTTCGGGGCTCGCCATAGGGTTAGCGGAAAGGCGTTGAAGCACTGTTCCGGCGATGGCTAACATCAAGCCACTGGCTGCCGCGGCGATGACTCGGGGCAGGCGCCACTCCATCACCTGCCAGTGGGCCGGACTAATCCACTCCCAGCCGTTAGCGCCCTGGCCTGACAGCAGTCCCAGGCATACTGCCATTGATAACGCGATTAAAAGCCCCATCGCCAAGCGGTACGGCGTTGGATGACGGCTTACCAGCATCCCCGGGGGTTGCGGAGGCCTGTCCCCCTGAAGCTTCAGCCGAGGAATGAGCCATAAAAGCAGCGGTGCACCCAGCGCGCCGGTAATGGCGCCGGTGGGAACCAGCGTCGTCAGCATGCCCGAAAAGCGCTGTAGTAGAAGATCCGTGGTCGCCAGCAGTACCGCGCCCAGCAGCGTCGACCAGAGTATGCGGCTGCCTAATCGGCGTGCCCCGGCCATGCGCACAATATTGGGTGCCGCCAAGCCAATAAAACCAATAATACCGACAACGCTGACCACGCTGCCGGTAATAAACACCGCAAGCCCGAGCCCAGCAAAACGCAGATATTTAAGCGAGATACCCAGGCTCTTGGCGCTGGCATCGTCAAGCTCCAACACGGCCAGTGGGCGTAACAACAGCCCTGCGGCCACAGCACTGATGGCCAAGTGGGGCCATAAGGTGGCTACCCCGCTCCAACCGTTCTGGGCAAGCGACCCCGCCCCCCAAATCAATAGCCCCGCCAGCGTCTCATGGTTGAACAGCAACAGCGCGGTCGAAAGTGCGCCCAAATACAGATTAACCACCAACCCAGCCAATACCACGACCACAGGCGCTAGCCCACGCCGCCAGGTCAGCGCAAACACTAGCCCAACGGCTAAACCGCCACCGATTAACGCCACCCACTCACGTCCGATAACCAGCAGCCCAGGCGCCATCAACGTGGTAGCCAGCAACGCCAGGTTAGCACCCGATGCCACCCCAAGCGTAGTGGGTGATGCCAGCGGGTTTCGCAGCACCTGCTGCATCAACACACCCGCCAGCGCCAAGCCGCCGCCAGCCAACAGCGCCACGCCTATTCGTGGCCACCAGGCATAATAGAGTAATACCTCATTGGTACTTCCAAACGAAGGCGCCAGCAGTGCCTGAAACCCCGAAACAATACCGCCCTGAACATGAAGGCTAATGCCAAACAGCGCCAGCAGCGGCAGGCTAAGTAACCAAACGGCCTTGGCAGGCGACATACGGCACGCTTTTTGAAGGGCGGCTGCATCTAGCATGGCGGGGTATCTCGGATAAGCGTCCACGCTTGTGTGGTGGACGCGATAGGCAGCACGGTCATTTAAGCGCCTTGGCTTTTTAATCAGTCATGGGTGAATATAAGCGCGTGATTTTAAATGATAACGATTAGCACTACAATTGATGCCCTCGTTAGTGCCGCTCTGTAGGGCTGTAACAGCGCACCATCAAAACAGTTATTGAATCGAGAAAGATAATAATGACCGACATAACCTCCCCTGCTGCTTTAACAAGCTCCTCCTTCTTCTGGCGGGACAGCGCTACGCGCTACGGCGTCATAAGCCGCACTCTGCACTGGTTAACGGCCGCTATCGTATTGCTTCAGTTCAGCGTTGTGCTGGCGTGGCGCGGGTTTGGCGAAACGCCCCTCACCTTGTTGCTATCAAGCGTCGGCCCCCACGGTTCGTTGGGCGTTATGCTGTTAGTGATGACGTTACTGCGTGCGGGCTGGGCATGGC
>NZ_JBQSYD010000054.1:0-6942 GCF_052378905.1 Halomonas sp. AOP22-C1-8
ATCGTCTTTGGTGGCGGCCCGCTGGCCTTAGCGCTCATCGCTATGATCGGCTACAGAGGAAACCCTAGGAGCCTTATGTTTTTTTTAGCAGGGTTGATGTGCATAACCCTGGGTGCAGGTGCACAGTACATTTTTGAAGGACTGACCCTTACCTACCAAACTTTGAATGAGGCTGAAAAAATTGATGATAATACTTTGGCAACATTACTGAGTGATGCAAAGTTTTGGGGGCAGGTTATCGGCACGATAGTAATCGGCTTAGGCATTAGCCTTCTAGTGTCATATTTCACGAGCCAGCCTAATCGCGTATGCAATCGCTGCGACAATTAAAAAAAGCCGCCCATATGGGCGGCTAGTACTTTGAAATTAGTGTCGTGTCACATGCTTATTTATCCAATCCCACTTATCTTTTGTAAGCAAACCCTGATAATTTTTAACTACTTCAATAATCAAAAGAGAATCATTACTATCAAGGTTTGTGCTTAGTCTTTCATGAACCCGTTGGGCAGTTTCTGTTGTTGAGATAAGCCACGTGGATTCCAGGCAATGCAACCACCCTGGAGATTTTTTAATCTCATCAATTAAGCCAGCATATTTTTGACCTGGCTGTTTTAAGTCATACGAAATGTTGTAAACAGTCATATTGCCCCCCAAGACATAGTAATAAATTAACCTACCTTAAGAATCTGGCAAAGAGTGTTACACTTTGCAACGTTCTAATGCTATTTAACTGTTTACCCCTCCAACGAATACTCCTTAAACCGAATCACCTCCTCCCCCAGCAGATCGTTGATCTCACTGAACACGGCCTGCACCGGTTCCAACTCATTGGTGACGAACACCTTGGCGGCTTTCTCCACGTCGCCGAAGCCGCCGGTGTTGTTGGGGATGATGCCCATCAGCTGCGGGGGGATGCGGTGGCCTGCCAGTTGGTCGTCGCGGGTGATGTTCTTGATCGCGGCGAAGTCATCCTTGGCGGCGACCTCGCTGATCGGGATGATCTGGATGCCGTCTTTCTTTCCGTTGGGGCTGTATAGAAACAGGTTGCGGAAGTTGCCCACGCCTTTCGATTCTTTTAGCGCCGTGCGCATGGCGTCGATGTCTTCCTGATTGTGGGCCGCATCGGAGACGTACATCACGAACCCAGCATGGGAGCCGTTCAAGTAATATTTGCGCCTGAACAGCGTGGCGTTTTCGTTCAGGTAGATCGATTGCAGCGCGCCCAGGTAATCCGGCACGCCATACACCTCCTGGTTAATGTCCGGCTCAAGCAGGTGAATAATGCTGCCCTCTTCAAATTCGCTGCGCTCCGACCAGTTGGGCACCCAGAAGTAACGGCTCAGATCCGCGCCGCGACGCACGTACTTGGCGCGAGCAGGTTTGAGTGCCAGCAGTCTGCCCAAGCGGCCGAAGATCCTCTCCAGGTAGCAGTTACCAAACACAAAGTAATCGGTGGCCAGTGCGCTAAATGCCTGGCGACTTAGCAGTGGATGAGGGATAAAAGAACGCACCAGAATATTGCGCTTCACCTGAATGGCCGAGCCGTGGTGTGCCGTGGCGCGATAGGTCTGGGCCAGTGCGGGAAAGTCCACCGGTGGCTCGTACCACTCATTACCCAGCATCCAGCAGCCGGTATAGAAGAAGTCATAACCATCAATCACTGGCGTCGGCTCACCAAAACTGAACGCCTCCGCCTTGGCAGGCGCGGCCGTGGTCTCGGTGTCTTTCACGTAAGCGGGCACGCGTACCCGGGGCTTTGGCGCTACCGCCGCTTCGCTCATCCATATATCTCCATTAGGGAACGGCCCGTGCCGTGAGCAGCAGGACCATCAAGAGGTTCATTGTGTAAGGCGTGCATGGTGGCCCACGCCAGGTCAGCGTGGCCGGTTTGGTTATTGCGCCCAGCGGTGTAGGTCATCTGGCGCCCGGATGCGGTCAGCTCTCGGCGGATCGCCATAAATGACTGGGCGATATCGACCCAGCCAGCATCAAATTCAAGACGGCCTTTGTTGATGATCTGCTGCGCCTGCATCACCAGCCGCGACTTCATTTCCGGGGTATAGCGGTACCGGGTTACGGTGGGGAAAAACTTGGCGACCAACTGGGCCACGGCTTCCCCCAGGCCCGAGGTATCAATACCGATAAAGGTCACGTTATAGCGCCGGGTCACGCTGCGAATGAATTCTGCCTGGGCTTCATAATCGCGGCCTTTAATGCGGTGGCGTTCAAGAATGCGGTGCTTGCTCTCCAGCGTTTTGGGCGGCGCGACCACAACAAGGCCCGCGCCGTCGCCTTCCTCTCCATCGCCGGCCGGGTCGTAACCTACCCACACCGGGTGCTCGCCATAAGGCCGTGGGGCGAAGGGTTTTAGATCCCGCCAGGCATCCCAGCTGTCCACCATGCAGCGCTGCATCATCGCCAGTGGGAAAGCGCTTTGCGTGTCATCCACGAACTCGCACATCAGCAGGTTCGCGAACTCGTCATCGCTGTACTCAAGGCGCAGCTGGTCGATGTCGAACAGGTCACAGCCGCCGGCGATGGCATCTTCAATGGTCACGATCTGCCGCCACTGGCCATCCGGTCCCCGCGCTCCATTCTTCAGCGCCGCGTGGCTGATATCGATCTTCACCCGGTCGGCTTTCTTCTGGCGTTTATTGAACCGGTCACCGGTCCAGAACGGATACGCCTCATGAGCTACCGACGATGGTGTGCTGAAGTAGGTCTGCTTCCACTTCTTATGCATCGCCATGCCGGACGTCACCTTACGGAACGTCTCGAAGCCATGAATCCAGAAGTACTCATCCAGGTAGGTATCGCCGTGGTAGCCCTGGGCGGTTTTGGCGTTGGTGCCTAGAAAGTGAAGCTCCGCGCCGTTGGCGAGAATAATGGGGTCGCCCTTCAGCTCAACGCCGGTCACTTCCTTCACAAACTGCACGATGTAGTGCCGAAAGATGTGTGCTTGGGCCTTCGAGGCGGACATGAATATCTTGTTCTTACCCGTCTCCATCGCATCGGCAATGGCTTCCCGAGCGAAGTACCAGGTAGCACCTATCTGGCGGCTTTTGAGCAGGTTGCGAATGCGCTCATGCTGCCCCACCCGGTACCAGCCGCGCTGGTAATCGAACAGCGAGGCCTCGAACGCCTCGACGATCTGAATAACGCCTTCATCACCCACATCATTGCGAGCAGGCTTACGCTTCTCGCCGGAGTTACGCTTCTCAATGTTGGGGTTAAGGTCGCCTTCCTTCCCGCTGCCCTGGTACTTGTGTACCCGCGCTAACCGCTCGATCTGGCGGCCGAGCAGGTCAATCTCCTTAAAGTCTTTCCCCTCTTTCTGATCCTTCCAGATCAGCTGCACCAAGCGCGCCTCCAGCGCCCCTTCTACCCGCTGGGTCGGCGTGGCGTCGTCCCACGCATCGCGCTTTTTCCAGCTATCAATAGTCGCCCGGGGCAGGTCCAGAAATTCAGCGATACGCGCAATTCGCCACCCCATCCAATAGAGATGGCGGGCGGAAAGGCGGTGGTGATCGTCGTCGATGTTGGCTTGTGGAGTCATGCCGCCAGCGTACCCGCGCAGACGAGGCCACGATTGCCCCGCTGGGTGTGAGTAAGGCTACTTACACCCAGCGCGCATTGAGCCAAGGCGCGTGTGCGCGGAACCTGACGGCAGCCAATTGCCCCCAACCAACTGAGGCTCGCTCATGCCCTGGCATCGCATTGCTACAGAAGGCGCCACGACCGATGGCCGCAAGATTTCGGCCGAATGGCTCGAACAGATGGCCGCCAATTTCGATCCCGACACTTACGGCTGCCGAATCAATCTCGAACACATCCGCGGCGTAATGCCGGACAGCCCATTCAAGAGCTACGGCGATGTGACGGCGCTTAAGACCGAAAAAAATACGGACGGCAAGCTGCAGCTGCTTGCTGAAATCGACCCGACCGACGAGCTCAAAACGCTTAACGAGCAGCGTCAGAAGGTCTACACCAGCATGGAGGTAGATCTCGACTTCGCCGACACCGGCGAGGCTTACCTTGTCGGCCTAGCCGTTACGGACACACCTGCTTCACTCGGCACCTCAATGCTCCAATTCAGCGCTCAGCAGGTGAAAAACGGCGACGAATCACCGCTGGCCAGCCGCAAGCAGCGCCCAGAAAACCTCTTCTCCGCTGCGGTGGAAACCGACCTTTCCTTCAGTGAGGCGCCGGAAGACAAAGGCCCAACACTGGCCGAGCGTGTGAAAGCGCTGTTCAAGAAACAGGACGCCAAAACCGAAGCCGGTTTTGCCGCGTTCCGCGCCGATCTGGAAGAGACTCTTGGGCTGTTCGTTGAAAAGCATCAGGCACTCAGCGAAGCGCTGAAAAAGCGCCCCACTCAAGCCGCCTTCAACGAGCTACAAAGCGCCCACGACACGTTGAAGGAAGAATTCGACGCGCTGTACAGCAAGCTCGACAACACCCCCAACCGCTCGCCGCGCAAGCCTGCCACTGGCAACGACGGCACTACCGAAACCGACTGCTAAGAGACGCCACCAATATGCGCACTGAAACTCGCAAGCTCTTTAACCAATACGGTCAGCGCCTTGCCAAGCTTAACGGAGCAGATAACGCATTCTCTTCGTTTGATATTGAGCCAAGCGTCCAGCAAACACTGGAAACAAAGATCCAGGACTCCAGCGACTTTCTAAGTCGAGTCAACATGATCGGCGTCCGTGACCTTGTTGGTCAAAAGCTTGGGCTTGGCATTAACGGACCTATTGCTGCCCGCACTGATGTTACTCAACGCGATCGCAACCCTATTGACCCCACCACGATGGATAACCATGAGTACCGTTGTGAATCCACCGAATACGATACCTACCTGACTTGGGCAAAGCTTGATGCCTGGGCCAAGTTTCCTGATTTTCAGTCGCGCATTCGTGACGCCATCATCAAACAGCAGGCACTTGATCGCCTGATGATCGGTTTTAACGGTAAAACGGCGGCCAAGCAGACAGATCGAGCAGCTAACCCGTTGCTTGAGGACGTTAATATTGGCTGGCTACAGAAGTACCGAAATCACTCCCCGGCACGGGTATCCAGCGGCCATGTGATTGGTAAAGGCCAAGAGTTCCAGAACCTGGATGCACTGGTGCAGGAAGCCGTTAACTCAATGATTGAACCCTGGTACCGGGATTCAACCGGCTTGGTAGCCATTGTGGGCCGTACCCTCATGACGGAAGAGTATCTGCCCAAAATCAACCAGTACGAACAGCCAACGGAAAGCCGAGCGCTGGACATGATTATGGCGGCCAAGCGTATTGGCGGGCTTAACAGCTTCCAAGCTCCCTTCATGCTTGAGAACGGCATTTTCATTACATCGTTTGAGAACCTGTCTCTGTACTGGCAAGAGGGCTCACGCCGCCGTTACCTCAAGGACAAGCCTGAACGCAAACGCGTAGAAAACTATGAATCAAGCAATGATGCCTATGTCATTGAAGATTATGGATTTGGCTGCCTGATTGAAAACATCACGCGTGAAAATGCTCCCACCGAAGCACCGGCGGGAGAGTAATCAATGGTCAGCTCTATCCGCCGTCACTTCGAACGCGTTAGCGCCGCCCAAGCGGCCGCTGACGCGGGCGATGCCCCCATGCAGGGCGAAGCCTACGAGCTTATGCAGGCCGCCCTGTTCGAAGACTACCGCCGCCTTAAATCCACTCAATCGATGGAGAAGAAGGCCGAGATCAAGCGCGAGATCCTGCCCAACTACGCCGAGTACGTGGCCGGTGTGCTGGAAGCCGGTCAAGGCGCACAAGATGACGTGCTCATGCGCATCATGCTCTGGCGTATTGATGCGGGAGACCTGGGCGGTGCTATTGCTATTGCCCGCTATGCCCTCAATCACGGCCTAACCCCGCCGGACCAATTCGAGCGCGGTACCGCCGCCATCATCGCCGAAGAAGTAGCCGACCAGGCACTTAAGCAAATGGACGATGAAGGCACCGACTCCCTCGCCTTGCTCGCTCACCTGGTGGAAGTTGAACACCTCACCGCAAGCGCTGATATGCACGATCAGATCCGCGCCAAGCTTCATAAGGCGCTGGGTTATGCGCTGCGTGCGGCCAACCAGCTGGATGAAGCCCACGCAAGCCTTACCCGTGCGCTGGAGCTCAATGACCGCATCGGCGTGAAGAAAGACCTTGAACGCCTGGAACGTGAACTGAAACAGAACGCTGCCGCCAAGCCCACGGGCTAGCGGCCAACCGAGTCGACCGCCGACGTCAGGGGGCGCGACGTAAGAGCCAAGCACTCAGGCATCCAAGCCCATGCTTACGCTCGAACGCCGCCCACCCCCTTTTAAACGAGGTAACCCATGAGCAGCTTTATCTCGGCAGGTACGCCCCCCAGCGACACCGCTGAACAGGCCATCGAGAACAACGGCTTCTGGCCGGATATTCAGCCCAGCGCGTTCCGTGAACGCCACCGGCTGGACAGCACCATTACCAGCGCCCGGATTGAAAGCGCCCTGCAAGCCGGCATGGCCACGGTGAATCGTGTTCTACGCCACTGGCAGCAGGCCAAGGTCGATGCCGGCTACCCCACGATGGACTCGCTACCCATTCCCGTATGGCAAGCGCCGGAGGTTTTTCGCGGGCTATATCTGCGCGCCGTGTTCTCCACCGCGCATGCCAGCCTGGTCGAACACTACGCCGACTTCGATGCCACCAACAGCGGCCGCGAGCGTGGCGAACAGCTGGCCAACCCCGCCGACAGCTACCGCCGCGATGCCGCCTGGGCGATCAGCGAGATCGAAGGGCGGCCGCACAGTACGGTCGAACTGATATGACCCTCGTACACGCCGAACAGCACGACACATTGGATGCCATTTGCTACCGCTTCTACGGCACCACCCGTGGCGTCACCGAACAGGTGCTGGCTGCCAACCCGTGGCTGGCGGAG
>NZ_JBQSYD010000055.1:0-4594 GCF_052378905.1 Halomonas sp. AOP22-C1-8
GATACGCTCCAGCGTCCAAACTACATCTTCAGCAGTGAGTGCGTTACCTGAATGGAAGTGAATATCGTCGTTTAGAGTGAACAGAATCGACATATCATCGCCGGCTACTTCCCAGTCACTAGCGATCGAAGGCAGGATGATGGTTGGATCATGAGGATCCAGTTCAATTAGCGTGTCATAAAGGTTGGCATTAACAAAGGCAACATCGTTACCCGTAGCCGCAGCAGGGTCCAGCGACAGTATATTATTCATTTTCAATGCAATAATAAGCTGGTTGCTGGGTGTATTTGAATGCGCTGTTATTGACAGCATTAGCATTATCATACCCGCGAAATATCGGATAAAGATGTTCATTTAGTCTCCAATACGCTAAAGAAATCTGATGCATTATTAGTAATACATATTATGTTTGATAGCGTATAGCCTAATCAAAGCGCCTGCATCACTCCATTAGTCTAATATTTTATTCTCTACTTTTAATGAATAGACAGATAGATAACGAACGCTATTAAGCAGCTGCTTAATAGCGTTCGTTATTAGATAGAAGTACATTTAGAACCGAATTATTAGCTATTCATCAACTGCACCCGTACTCTGCCTTTCCTTTAATGCATACGTGTTTAACGCCTCACGATTAATATCAATGCCTAATCCTGGACCATCCGGTACGCTCATCACGCCGTGTTGATGCTCAACCGGCGTTTGTACCACCGCCTGACGAAACGGATTTTCAGTTCGGTCAAACTCCATAATCGGTTCAAGCGGTTTTCGCCGCGGTGGGTTAGGCGCGAGTGCTGCCATAAACTGAAGGCTGGCCGCCAAACACACTGCAGTGCCCCAAACGTGTGGCACTAGCCTTACGCCGTGCATGGCGGCCATATCCGCCACCCGACGAATTTCGCTAAAGCCACCCACGCCGCAAATATCCGGCTGTACGATGTCGACAGCCCTACGCGCCAGCGGCTCATGCATAGCGTAACGCCCGTGCCAGTTCTCTCCGCTAGCCACGGGAATAGGCTGCCCTGCCCTTACGGCGGCATACGTGTCGATTTGCTCCGGGAGTACCGGCTCTTCAAACCAGTCGACACCAAACGCTGCCGCACGCTGGCCTACTTCAATAGCTTCCAGGTAGTCGTAGCCGTGATTTGCATCAATCATTAACCGCACATCCGGCCCGATTGACTCCCGCACCGCCTCTATCACTTTCAGGTCTTCTTCAACGTCGAAGCCGATCTTGATCTTGACGGCGTGAAAGCCTTCATGGCGATAGCGTGCCACTTCCGCCGCAACGTCACTGATACGCTCAACTCCCTCACGGCAAAACGAGCCGGTGGCATAAGCACGCACAGATTCACGGAACCGACCGCCAAGCAGAGTGGAAACAGGTACGTCAAAGTGCTTGCCCTTGATGTCCCACAGCGCAATATCGATACCACTCAATGCCGTCATGGTTAAGCCACGCTGGCCCTGATCACGGAGACGGTTATAAAGGTTGAGCCACACTTTCTCGGTTTGCAGCGGGTCTTCGCCAATCAGTGTTTGAGCGTATAACTGAACAATGGCAGCATTAGGCTTGGCAGGCCCTAAGCACTCACCCCATCCAACGGTGCCGTCTTCACAAATGACTTCGACCAGACAGTGCTGGCGGCGTGTGAATGACATCGAAGCACTTTCAAACGCTGTTTCAAGCTTGTGATCCAGAATATGAGTCTTGACCGATTCTATTCTCATGGCTGGTTTTCCTGTCGTGGCATTATCTAAAAAGGCCAGGTAGCGTTAATGAAACCGCCGGGATGTAAGTCACCAGCATTAGCGCCACAAACAGCGCCAGAAAGAACGGCCAAATGGTGCGGACCGCCTGTTCAATTTTAATTTTTCCGATCACACAACCTACAAAAAGACACGCGCCAACGGGAGGTGTACATAACCCCAGCCCAAGGTTCATCATCAGGATGATGCCGAATTGGATAGGATCCATCCCAAACTGCATGGCGACCGGCAAGAAGATAGGCGTGCAAATCAGAATCAAGGCTGCCATATCCATGATCATGCCTAGCACCAGAAGAATCAGGTTAAGCATTAAAAAAATCACGACAGGCTTGTCTGAAATCGTCATCAGTCCGGTGGTCAGAATTTCAGGTACGTTATAGAGCGCCAGCAGGTAAGAAAAAGCCGATGCGCAGCCCACCAAAATCATGACCAATGATGTGGTTTTAACCGACTGAATAACGGCTGCCTTGAAGGACGCCCACCTAAGCTCACGATAGACAAGCCCGGTCACAATAATGGCGTAGATCGCGCCAAAGGCCCCGGACTCCGTTACGGTCAAAATGCCCGAAAGAACACCGCCCACAATAATAACAGCAGTCATTAAACCCGGCAGCGAGGCCACTAAACTAAGTAATAAGGCTTGCCAGCCGGGAAATGCTTCGCCTTTATAGCCACGCTTAACGGCCACAATATAAGCAGCTACGGCCAAGCTGAGGCACATCAAGATACCAGGAACAATCCCCGCGATAAACAGCTGGGTAACGGAAATACCGCCCCCTGCTGCTACGGCATAGAGAATCATATTATGGCTGGGCGGAATCACGACACCCGCCACCGAAGAAGTGACCGTTACGTTGACAGCGTAGTCAGCGTCATAGCCTTTCTCTTTCATCACCGGGATAAGTATTGAGCCTAATGCAGTGTCGGCAACGGCTGAGCCTGAAATACCGCCAAACAGCATGGAAGAACTGATGTTAACCATTCCCAAGCCACCACGTACTTTCCCAACCATGGCCGAAGCCAAGCGTACAAGGCGCGTGGAAATGCCACCGTGGAGCATGAGCTCACCGGCAAAAATAAAGAAAGGAATTGCCAATAGTGAAAAGACGGAAATTCCCGAAAGAATACGCTGAAAGGCGACAAACAGCGGCAGCCCTTCATACATAAATGTAGCGACAGCAGCCAGCCCAACGGCAAAAGCGACCGGTGCACCTGCAACAAGGCCGAGAAAGAAAATTCCAAACAGTAGCATCAGCCCCATGGCTTATGTCCTCTCAACGTTACGAGACAGTAATCGTTGAACTATATCTGCCCCTGAAAACAGCATGATCAGCACACCACAGATCACCAAAGGGGCTGCACGCCAACTTTCAGAAAGACCAATCATTGGGATGGCTCTTTCCAGGTTTGTCATGACCAAATTCCAACCCTGAACCGCCATAAAACCACCAAACACCAGAATAAAAAGGTCCGAGATGTGGTGCAGTAATGCGCGTAGAAAAGGAGGGAAGCTCTCACGCACAAAGTCGATATTCAGATGGCTATGATATCTAACGCCAGCTGCGGCGCCTAAGCAGGTGATATACACCACTAACACCAAAGAGGTTTGCTCCACCCAGGTTGGTGTATCGTTAAGCACATAACGCCCGAAGACCAGCCAGCCGAACGTGGCAATAAGAATAACCAGCATGACACCTGCTAAAAGCACGCATAGCTCAGCCATGCCGTTTAATACACGATCCAGAGAGCCGCCTTTTGTCGTGTTTTTCCTGCTGCTGGGTGTTTCGAGTTCTATACTCACGGCACATTTCCTTTTAATCTTTCGGCGGCATTAAGCCGCCGAAAGGAAGCCAGCAAGAAAATTATTGTGCGGCTCTGATTTCCTCAATCAGTTCCCCAGTACCGGGGTTGTTGGCGATAAAGTTTTCGTACATGGGCTCCATCAGTGTCTGGAACGCTGCTTTGTCTTCTACTTCATTAACTTCCACGCCGTAATCGAGGATAATCTGACGGCTCTCTTCAGAGCTTTCGACCCACAATTCACGCTGCATGGCGGAAGCATTCATCGCTTCTTCACGTACAATGGCCTTGTCTTCTTCAGATAACTTCTCCCAGCTTGCTTTAGCAACACACAAACACTCAGGAATAATCAAATGCTCAGTTAACGAGTAGTATTCCGCCGCTTCGTAGTGGTTGCTTGATTCAAAGGAAGGGTAGTTATTTTCAGCACCGTCCAGAACACCGGTCGTTAAGCTTTGGTAGACCTCGCCATATGCCATTGGCGTTGCATTGCCGCCAAGTGCCTCCATCATCTCAACGTAGAGATCATTGTTCATGACCCGGACCTTTAAGCCCTGGACATCTTCTGGGGTATTGATCGGGTGTTTGGTGTTGTAGATGCTTCTGGCACCTGAATCGAACCAGGAAAGCACCACCAGACCTTTCTCTTCCAACGCATCAGCAAATCGCTGGCCAATCTCGCCATCCATCACCGTGTGCATATGATCTACATCGGTAAACAGAAAAGGCAGCGAGAAAACGTTCGTTTCCTTAACGATTGGACCCATAGGGCCCATATTGAAGTTGGCAAAGTCCAGAGCGCCATTACGTGTTTGTTCAATCGCGTCGGACTGATCACCTAATACAGCATTATTGTAGACACGTGGCGAGACACGTCCTTCCGTTTGTTCTGTAACCGCTTCAGCAAAGGCTTCAAGCGCTACCGTGTTGGGGTAACCGTCCGGGTGTATATTCCATCCCCTCCAGTTATCGGCTTGGGCAGAGACCGCAGCGGCTAATAGTGAGACACCTGTTAACGCAAACT
>NZ_JBQSYD010000056.1:0-4119 GCF_052378905.1 Halomonas sp. AOP22-C1-8
ACTCTGTTTATTTTACTGTTAGGAATGCGTCAGCTAATGGCAGCCAGTGTTAATGGGCTGGTCAATTTCCTAGGCATCATCAAGAATTTTAAGCAGATTAATATGTTGCTTTTGCCACGCTCCAGGCAGGTTTCTCTCTCTTCAGCCTCGGATTTTGTGCAGCGCTTTGAACAGGCAGCTCTTCAACAGTGGCTACTGCCATGGCTAGTTGAATGTCAATACTGTCATCGCGATCTTGAGATTTTACAGTGTCGGCTGCTTTACGGACGGGCTATAGCACATGTATTGATTCGTGATGTGGATAGTAATGGCTTCTCACGCTACAGGTTGCTGAAGTGCTACGTCCCTGCGCGAGAAAACGAAGCGCTTCATGAAATCGCGCTTTTGAGTGAAGTAGGTGGCTATCACTATGATGTTATCCCTGTTGTGCCTGTTTTACGAGCTAGTGGGCGTTTAGCTTGGTGCTCTTTTATATTATTGGAAGTAGGGGACAAACTTCCTCAATGGAAAAACTCAGAGGAGCGCAAGCCTTGGATGAATGAGTTGCGCCAGTATTGGCGACATATACCGCTGCCTGACAACATAGCCACCCAGTACGCTGAAACGTTTGCCTCACTACCCGAGCGTATGAGAAAAATTGAGGCGTCGCACTTTGCCTATTTGACACAAGAGGATCAACAAACCTTTCAAGTTCAGCGTTTCTTGCAGTTATGGCCGCTTATAATCGTTGAGATGGAAAGGCTTCCCAAATGCCTGACGGTTCAAAATCCTGGCAGCGCGCGCATGGCAACTATAGGCAACCATATACTTCTACTGGACTGGAATGGTTGGGTGTATGACACGTTGGGAGCACATTGGCCGCTATCCGCCAAGCTAAATGCGGAAGTGCTTGAGCTAATCAGCAGTCAATGGGAAAGTCCTGATAGTCAGCAAGTCTGGTCTGAGTTTGACTCGCCAACCATGGCGGCGAACGGCGTTGCGCTAGCTGCACGAGTGCACGAATTTTGCCAACGTTGTCATCTTTATAATGATTCAGGCGCGCTAAATATGATGCCAGGGCTTATAAAAGCTTATGAGGTCATTACTCTGGCTGATGAGTAAAAAAAACATGGTGGAAGGTTCTGTTCAGCAAAAAACATCATGGTCTTTAGCATATCCGTCAGACTCCTTCTATCGCTGTATTAGTACTGTCCACCGGTACAATATAAATTCGCCACCATCAGAGCTACCCTTGCTGCAAAATGCCGTTAATGAATGTTCACTTTCATTGGCTTTTACAAAAGCGGCAAACTCTTTAATTAAACGGCGGGTGGGATACAGCAGATGACTACAGTTATCGCGATTTCAGGTCAAGCTTGGGCACGTGATGAAGACGGCAACCTTCGAGAACTTCGTATTGGCGATATTCTTCAGGAAGGTGAAACGATCATCACGTCTGCGGATGGCCGCGTAGATCTGGACTTTGCCGACGGTACAGGTATTAACGTTGTTGAGGGTGGTCAAGAAGTAGCTATCACTCCTGAGCTTGATCCCGATGCGATTGTAACCACCGATGCTAGCGTTCTGGATGATGATTTAGAAGCGCTGCTCGCCGCTATTGATGAAGATGGCGACTTACTCGAACTGCTGGATGCTACCGCCGCCGGTGGTGCTGGCGGAGGCGGTGGGGGCGGCAACAGCTTTGTACGCCTTGCCCGTATCGCTGAAGAGGTCGACCCACTTGCTTTTAGCACTGAAGGTGGCCTGGACGGGACTGAATTCGTCGAATTTGATGGAGGCGACGCAGCCGCTGCCGCAGCACTAGATGACGCCGACGCAGATGCCGATTCAGACGCCGATGCGGATGCCGACGCCGACGCTGATGCAGATGCAGACGCAGATGCGGATACAGACGCCGATGCGGACGCCGATGCCGATGCCGATGCGGACGCTGATGCGGACGCCGATGCGGATTCCGACGCTGATGCCGATGCAGATGCGGACGCCGACGCTGATGCAGACGCCGATGCCGACGCTGATGCCGACGCGGATGCCGATTCGGATTCAGATGCGGACGCCGATGCGGATTCCGACGCTGATGCCGACGCTGATGCCGACGCCGACGCCGACGCCGACGCCGACGCCGATGCGGATGCCGATGCGGATGCGGATGCGGACGCCGATGCAGATGCAGATGCAGACGCCGATGCCGATGCGGACGCCGATGCGGACGCGGATACCGATGCGGACGCTGATGCCGATGCCGACGCCGATTCGGATGCTGATGCTGACGCGGATGCCGACGCGGACGCAGATGCCGATTCTGATGCAGACGCTGATGCAGACGCCGATGCGGACGCTGATGCAGATGCGGACGCTGATGCAGATGCGGACGCTGATGCAGATGCTGATGCTGATGCAGACGCCGATTCTGATGCTGACGCCGATGCTGATGCGGATGCCGATGCGGACGCGGATGCTGACGCGGATGCGGACGCTGACGCTGACGCTGACGCTGACGCTGACGCCGATGCCGATGCGGACGCTGATGCAGATTCTGATGCCGACGCCGACGCCGATGCCGATGCAGACGCCGATGCAGATGCGGACGCTGATGCAGATGCAGATGCTGATGCTGATGCAGACGCCGATTCTGATGCTGACGCCGATGCTGATGCTGATGCAGACGCGGATGCCGATGCGGACGCGGATGCTGACGCCGATGCGGATGCTGACGCTGACGCCGATGCCGATGCGGACGCCGACGCCGACGCCGATGCCGATGCAGACGCCGACGCCGATGCCGATGCAGACGCCGACGCCGACGCCGATGCAGACGCCGATGCAGACGCCGATGCGGACGCTGATGCAGATGCGGACGCTGATGCAGATGCAGATGCAGATGCAGATGCAGATGCAGATGCAGATGCAGACGCCGATTCTGATGCTGACGCCGATGCGGACGCCGATGCTGATGCTGATGCCGATGCGGATGCTGATGCGGATGCTGACGCCGATGCCGATGCGGACGCTGATGCAGATTCTGATGCCGACGCCGACGCCGACGCCGACGCCGACGCCGATGCCGATGCCGATGCAGACGCGGATGCCGATGCAGATGCCGATGCCGATGCCGATGCCGACGCGGATGCCGATGCAGATGCGGATGCTGACGCCGATGCCGATTCGGACGCTGATGCCGACGCGGACGCCGATGCAGACGCCGATGCGGACGCGGACGCCGATGCCGATGCGGACGCCGATGCCGATGCGGACGCTGATGCAGATTCTGATGCGGATGCCGACGCCGACGCCGATGCAGATGCCGACGCGGATGCAGATGCAGATGCTGACGCCGATGCGGATGCAGACGCTGATGCTGATACTGACGCCGACGCCGACGCCGATGCCGATGCAGATGCGGACGCTGATGCAGATGCGGATGCTGATGCGGATGCGGATGCAGACGCTGATGCAGATGCAGATGCAGATGCAGATGCAGATGCAGATGCAGATGCGGATGCGGATGCGGACGCTGATGCGGATACGGATACGGATGCGGATGCGGATGCGGATGCAGATGCAGATGCGGATGCGGATGCAGACGCCGACGCTGACGCCGATTCGGATGCTGATGCAGACGCAGATGCAGACGCAGACGCAGATGCCGATGCGGACGCCGATGCGGACGCCGATGCGGACGCCGATGCGGACGCGGATACCGACGCCGATGCGGACGCTGATGCCGATGCCGACGCCGATTCGGATGCTGATGCGGATGCCGACGCGGACGCAGATGCCGATTCTGATGCAGACGCTGATGCGGACGCCGATGCTGATGCGGACGCCGATGCCGATGCCGATGCCGATGCGGACGCTGATGCGGATGCAGACGCTGATGCAGATGCAGATGCGGATGCGGACGCTGATGCGGATGCTGATGCAGACGCCGATTCGGATGCTGATGCTGATGCGGATGCAGATGCCGACGCGGATGCGGATGCAGATGCCGACGCGGATGCGGATGCGGATGCTGATGCAGACGCTGATGCCGATGCGGATTCCGACGCTGATGCGGATGCAGACGCCGATGCGGACGCTGATGCGGATTCAGACGCCGATGCGGACGCTGACCTCGAC
>NZ_JBQSYD010000057.1:0-3868 GCF_052378905.1 Halomonas sp. AOP22-C1-8
TCTGCAGTGGGCACCTTAGTAGAACTCAGCAGTGGCTATCTCATCCTCGCTAAAATGGACGATGCCACCGCTACATCAGCGGTAGCAGGCTTCAGTGCGGCCTTAAACCGAATGCCGACGACGGCCCGAAAAAGCATGACCTATGACCAGGGCCGCGAAATGGCGCAGCATGCAAAGATCACTCAGGAAACCGGCGTCGCCATTTACTTTTGCGATCCACATAGCCCCTGGCAACGGGGCGCCAACGAAAATATCAATGGCCTTATCCGCCAATATTTACCGAAAGGGACGGATCTTTCCGTGCATAGCCAAGAAGAGCTCGACGCTATCGCTTTCGAGTTGAATATGCGCCCTCGAAAACGCTTTGATTTTAAATGTCCGATAGAAGTGATGAGCGAACTGATGGCCAAGTATCATGAAAGCCCGTCAACCATCCAATGAGTGTGTTGCACTCAGTGTCTGCATCCGCCCTGTTAAAAAATCAGAATCTCTTAAAATTTCTTTGCCATGCAGCTGAAACCCAGTAGTTTTGAATGATTCTTTATATATAGTATCAAGAAGCTCGAAAATGCTGGGGTCTTTTGAAAATAGAAACTTAGATGCTTCTTTGCTGGCAATAAAAGCTCGACGGGTCTCTTTACTAACCTCCCCTTCAGAAAGCTCCTGAAAGAAACGGAGTGTGTCCGTGTATACTGTAAAGCGCTTATTATAGAGATCAAGATTTAACTTTCTTTGATTAGTTGCCATTTGTTGATACGCGATATAAGCCAGAAATACAGCCATTATCGCTGACGGGATAAGCTCTATTAGATTTGAACAAATCATTTATTGCTACTCACTAGTTTCGTATAACAGGTATTAGACTGCTCATCTTATGATTGGATAAACGCGCCTGCTCCATTTCCCATTATGTCTGCTACGGATCGATAGCACCTAAGCACGAGCATTCCTGTTTCGGCCAAGTGCGGACTTTCAACAAGCACTGATATAACGAGGCTGTAGAAAAACCCGATTTCGAGCCACCTCTACCGCCTTTTGTCCTTATTCATTTACCCAGCCGGGTATATGGCTGAGTAATCTTAGTATCGGCATTTAGCCACTTGAGCGGCCAGCTAAAGCTTGCTGAAGACGGCCTTTTGCTCTTAAGCGCAACTTATCCCGCTCATAGCCCTTCATGACGCAACCAAGTGGCCATAATTCGCTAACTTCTCAATATTGTGCACTAAGCAGTAGAGCTGCCACTGGCCTTGCACCTTTTTCTTACCTCGAAGGCTGAAGCGGTTCAGTCTTTTCGTTGTGCCAATATTGCCGAACACCGGCTCTACAACTGACATGCGATGGCTGTAAATCTCTTTGCCCTTCGGGCTATCAACTCGGTGCTTCATCCAGTCAGTGTAATTGGGTAAGCGGTTGTTCTCGACAATAAAAGACACTTGTCGCCCTGCGCCGTTGCGATGGTCGGCAGAGCTCGGGTTCTGCATGCATCGGACTTTCTTGGGGCAGTGCCGACATTGCAACAAACGTCCTTCAAAGTGTACCCGGATCTTGCCAGTGTCCGTTTCTCGTTGCCCGCGATAGGACAGCTTTTCGCCGGTTGGGCAGATACACGTTAGCGCTACTGGATCAAACTGAAACGCGCTGGCGGGCGTCGTCTCTCGCCAGCCTTTGTCCGGCAGGTTCTGGTGGCGCTTGCCGTATTTGTCTTTCTGGTCGGCGAACTTCGGATCTCGGCTGCGGAACTGGTTATCGGGGATGTAGCCGTTGATCTGCTGTTCGTGCAGATACTTCATATTGGCTTCGTTGGCAAAGCCTGTATCCGCGGTGACGACGGTGCCTTTCTGGTAGATGTTGTCCGCAATCCCGAGCTTCTTAAAACGGGCTGCGACCGTTTCCAGTACGGGCTGCAAGGTGTGATGTTCCTGGCCTTCGCCAAAGGCCTGAGCGTCAATGACGATCTGGTGCTTTTTATCCACCGTGGCGACGCCGTTATAGCCCTGAATCGTGCCCTTGCTGGTGGTCATTTTGGCACTTTCGTTACCGGTCAGATTGCCCTTCACTTCCTTGATTCGCTTCCCCCGGCCCATCCTTGGGCTGCTCGTCTTTAGGAAACGATCCACTTTGTTCATGGTGGCATCTAGCGAGAGAATCGTCCTGGCCCGTCGGATATCCCGGTCCAGATCGGCTTCCGTCTCGGCCTCATCGCGCGCGTAGTGCTCCAGTAGGTGATGCCGAATCAGGCTTCTCAGCTTCTCACGCTTCTCGCCCAACTCTTTGAATGTGCCAGACCACTCTTTGGAAGCGTCGGAGGACATCTTGCAGCCATCAATGGCAAAGAGTTCGTTACCCAACAAGCCTTGTTCGTGGCACACCAGCAGCACTTGTTCGAACAGCGCTTCAATCTCATCAGCATGGCGGCTGACGAAGCTGGCCAATGTGGTGAAGTGGGGAACGGTATCGCAGGAAAGGGCTTTGAAAATGATGTTGGTCTCGCAGCACCATTGCATTTCACGACTGGAGGTGATGCCTTTTGAGTAAGCAAACAGGATAATTTTGAGCAGGATAGCCGGATCATAGGCCAGCCGACCGGTCGCATCGTTGCGGTACTTGGGATGGAAAACGGATAGGTCGAGCTTGTGCTCGATCAGGTAGTGCACGGCGTGTTCAAAAGTACCTGGCTGGAGCTGATCCTGGTAGTTGATCACCACCATGGCGTTCTGATCGTAGTTATAAGCCTTGAAGCGCGGCATGCTGACCACTCCTCGTCTGTTTCCTCGATCCTACCAAAACCTGGCCATCAGCGGGGTTTTTCTACAGCCTCAACGCCGCATTCAGCGGCTTTTCCGCTGCAATGCTTTGCTAGCTACTTTGAACTGAACAACATGAGAGACAGCAGTTACTGGTGTGCTCGTGGTATGAATCCTCAGGATAAACAACGTTACCACGGCACCCTGCCGAGATGCAGTCACGCCTCTCAATTTCAGAAAAAGATTCGCAGATCCAGCATTTAAGTTCTTCTGAATCTCGGAGATTCGGTTCCAGTAAGGCATAATTTGCGTCAACTATCATTCCTGATTCAATTGAGCAATTCATACAGTACGGACAATAGTATCTTCGTCCAGAACCCGGCATACCTATTAATTTTCTAAATTTATTATCCGATAAGTACTTCTCAAAAAATTTGAAATAGTAGAGCAGCTGCATTTGCTCTTCTTCTTCGTTTGAAACGCCGTAAAGTGGCTCCGTTAACATAACTGATTTGAAATCTTTTACCCAGCCAGCTCCCCATAAGTTTGTCAAAAACATAGCGATCAACTCGATAATGTATGCTGGCCCCAAAATATCTCGGTGTAGACCATGGGTGTATTTATTGCGCTTCTTTCGCAAATCATCCAATCTCACCTTAACGATTGGCTCTATTTTCTTAGAAGTTATTTCCTGAAAAATAACGAGTAAATCATCAAACTGATGTATAAATAGATCCTCGAAGTCCTTATTTTCTTTCGACAAACCCCATTTAGAAGGCTCTCCCGCAATCAAGAGCAGTGAATCAACTTTACATATTTCATGCTTAAAATAATTTTCAATGGAGAGAAAGAGCATTATCAACGAATTTCCGAGTATTCCCTGCCGGCTTTCCCACTCTTCATCAACCTCATCGTTAGTTTCCCAGTCATCATGGACGGCAAGAGCCACTTCTGTCTTCAGTAAAAGATCTACTGATTGAACCAAATACTGGACACTTAAGTTCTTGAATTCTTCTGGCGATGGTTTGTTAGTTATCATTTTCGATACGAAACCTGTATGTATTTGGCCAGCTAACACTGGAGTTAAGCTGCGGCGCGTAGCGCCGTCGACTTGAACGACTTGT
>NZ_JBQSYD010000058.1:0-3260 GCF_052378905.1 Halomonas sp. AOP22-C1-8
ATGACCTACTCTCGCATGGGGAGACCCCACACTACCATCGGCGCTAAGCGGTTTCACTACTGAGTTCGGCAAGGGATCAGGTGGTTCACGCTCGCTATGGTCGTCAGGCGTAACTGTCAATGTACATCATGCTGTGTCGTGTGATCGTCTCTCGTGCCAGGCGTTTGCTCGCCCAGCGCGCGTATCCGGTAGTCATCGTTGTCACTGCGACCAGACCCCTTGGGTGTTATAGGGTCAAGCCTCACGGGCCATTAGTACACGTTAGCTCAACACCTTGCAGTGCGTCCACACCGTGCCTATCAACCAGCTGGTCTCGCTGGGCCCTTCAGGAGGCTCAAGGCCTCGGGGATGTCTCATCTTGAAGGGGGCTTCCCGCTTAGATGCTTTCAGCGGTTATCCCGTCCGACCATAGCTACCCGGCAATGCCACTGGCGTGACAACCGGAACACCAGAGGGTCGTCCACTCCGGTCCTCTCGTACTAGGAGCAGCTCTTCTCAAACATCCAACGCCCACGGCAGATAGGGACCGAACTGTCTCACGACGTTCTAAACCCAGCTCGCGTACCACTTTAAATGGCGAACAGCCATACCCTTGGGACCGACTTCAGCCCCAGGATGTGATGAGCCGACATCGAGGTGCCAAACACCGCCGTCGATGTGAACTCTTGGGCGGTATCAGCCTGTTATCCCCGGAGTACCTTTTATCCGTTGAGCGATGGCCCTTCCATACAGAACCACCGGATCACTAGAACCTGCTTTCGCACCTGCTCGACGTGTCTGTCTCGCAGTCAAGCACCCTTATGCTCTTGCACTCACTGCACGATGTCCGACCGTGCTGAGGGTACCTTCGTGCTCCTCCGTTACTCTTTGGGAGGAGACCGCCCCAGTCAAACTACCCACCACACACTGTCCTCGATCCGGATAACGGACCTGAGTGAGAACGCCAATGATGCCAGGCTGGTATTTCAAGGTTGGCTCCCTTCGAACTGGCGTCCGAAGTTCAAAGCCTCCCAGCTATCCTACACAGGCAACATCAGCGTCCAGTGTGAAGCTATAGTAAAGGTTCACGGGGTCTTTCCGTCTAGCCGCGGGTACACCGCATCTTCACGGCGATTTCAATTTCACTGAGTCTCGGGTGGAGACAGCGTGGCCATCATTACGCCATTCGTGCAGGTCGGAACTTACCCGACAAGGAATTTCGCTACCTTAGGACCGTTATAGTTACGGCCGCCGTTTACCGGGGCTTCAATCAAGAGCTTCGGACGAATCCTAACACCATCATTTAACCTTCCGGCACCGGGCAGGCGTCACACCCTATACGTCCTCTTGCGAGTTGGCAGAGTGCTGTGTTTTTAATAAACAGTTGCAGCCACCTGGTATCTTCGACCGGTTCGGGCTGAAGGAGCAAGTCCTCTCACCCTACGCCGGCGTGCCTTCTCCCGAAGTTACGGCACCATTTTGCCTAGTTCCTTCACCCGAGTTCTCTCAAGCGCCTTGGGATTCTCACCCTGACCACCTGTGTCGGTTTGGGGTACGGTCGCACATGATCTGAAGCTTAGAGGCTTTTCCTGGAAGCGTGGCATCAATGACTTCGACACCGTGGTGTCTTCGTCTCGTCTCTCGGCTTTGAAGGGTCCCGGATTTACCTGAGACCCAGGCCTACTGACTTTCACCAGGACAACCAACGCCTGGCCCACCTAGCCTTCTCCGTCCCCCCATCGCAATCATGTCCGGTACGGGAATATTAGCCCGTTTCCCATCGACTACGCCTTTCGGCCTCGCCTTAGGGGCCGACTCACTCTGCTCTGATTAGCATCGAACAGAAAACCTTGGTCTTCCGGCGGGGGAGTTTTTCACTCCCCTTATCGTTACTCATGTCAGCATTCGCACTCGTGATACCTCCAGCAAGCTTCTCAACTCACCTTCATCGGCTTACACGACGCTCCTCTACCGCTCATCCTGAGGATGAACCCGTAGCTTCGGTATCTGGTTTAGCCCCGTTACATCTTCCGCGCAGGCCGACTCGACTAGTGAGCTATTACGCTTTCTTTAAAGGATGGCTGCTTCTAAGCCAACCTCCTAGCTGTCTGAGCCTTCCCACATCGTTTCCCACTTAACCAGAATTTGGGGACCTTAGCTGACGGTCTGGGTTGTTTCCCTTTTCACGACGGACGTTAGCACCCGCCGTGTGTCTCCCACGCTTGCACTCACCGGTATTCGGAGTTTGCCTCGGGTTGGTAAGTCGGGATGACCCCCTAGCCGAAACAGTGCTCTACCCCCGGCGGTGATACGTGAGGCGCTACCTAAATAGCTTTCGAGGAGAACCAGCTATCTCCGGGCTTGATTAGCCTTTCACTCCGATCCACAAGTCATCCAAATCTTTTTCAACAGATCCTGGTTCGGGCCTCCAGTTGATGTTACTCAACCTTCACCCTGCTCATGGATAGATCGCCCGGTTTCGGGTCTATATCCAGCGACTGTGTCGCCCAGTTAAGACTCGGTTTCCCTACGGCTCCCCTATACGGTTAACCTCGCCACTGAATATAAGTCGCTGACCCATTATACAAAAGGTACGCAGTCACAGAACTAGTCTGCTCCTACTGCTTGTACGCACACGGTTTCAGGATCTATTTCACTCCCCTCTCCGGGGTTCTTTTCGCCTTTCCCTCACGGTACTGGTTCACTATCGGTCAGCCAGGAGTATTTAGCCTTGGAGGATGGTCCCCCCGTCTTCAGTCAAGGTTTCTCGTGCCCCGACCTACTCGATTTCACAGGATCAGATTTTCGACTACGGGGCTATCACCCGCTATGGCCGAGCTTCCCAGCTCGTTCGTCTAATCAGTCACCTGCTTAAGGGCTGGTCCCCGTTCGCTCGCCGCTACTGGGGGAATCTCGGTTGATTTCTTTTCCTCAGGGTACTTAGATGTTTCAGTTCCCCTGGTTCGCCTCGTACCCCTATGTATTCAGGGCACGATACTGACCTTGTGGTCAGTGGGTTTCCCCATTCAGAGATGTCCGGGTCACAGGTTGTTTGCCACCTCGCCGAACCTTATCGCAGGCTTCCACGTCTTTCATCGCCTCTGGCTGCCTAGGCATCCACCGTGTGCGCTTCATTGCTTGACCCTATAACCCGAAGGGGTCTGGTATCTCGCAATGACAACGATTGCCGGATACGCTTGAGACGTATCACACAACAATTACGTATCAACGTTTAAAAAAACGTTAATGTCAGCATGATATACATTGTTAAAGAGCGACTG
>NZ_JBQSYD010000059.1:0-3175 GCF_052378905.1 Halomonas sp. AOP22-C1-8
AACCTTAATTTAGCGCTTGCAACAACGTGGAAAGCCTTGGGCTATACCCAAGAGAATATTTCCGACTTGGTTAACCAGGTTAGCGAGTACGAAGTCGAACTCAAGTTTCCGCGTAAGCTTGATCCAAAGCTGGTGATATATACGCTGGCGACGAGTCCCAGTGCTTTTATCCTTGATAAAAAGCACGTTCTTGAACATGAGCATGAAGATGACCTTGGGCATCGCTGGTTAACTACTAACTCTGCAGGTAGTGGTGCTTTTATCCTGGAGCAATGGATTCCCCAGGACAGAATTATCATGACCAGAAATAGCCAATACTGGGGTGGCGAGCCCATCATGGAACGCGTAGTAATGCGTAATCTAAAAGAGTCACAAACGATGCGTTTGATGATCGAGCGCGGTGACATCGATGTAGCCATCGGCATGTCGGTTCCTGATATTCGCTCGCTGGAAAATGCCGAGAATGTAGATATCCAAACGACTCAGCGTGGCACCCTCTATTACGTCGCCGTTAGTATGCATAACGATATTCTAGCTAATAAAGAGGTTCGAAAGGCGATTAGAGGCACCATTAATTACGAGGGTATCAATAACAGTATTATGCCCTACTATGGAGTTTTTCATCAGCGCCCGATAAAACTTGGCCTGCCGGCTACCTTGCCGGAACCCATGTATTCAGTATCACCTGAGGAAGCTCGCGAGTTACTTCAAAGTGCGGGTTACGAAAATGGGTTTAGCACTACGATACGAGCACTTAATGAGTCTCCTTTTATTAATGCAGCTATCAACTTACAAAATAGTTTAAAGCGTATAGGAATAGATGCAGAAATTATTAGCGGATCGGGTAATCAAGTATACGGTGCGATGCGAGATCGCCGCTTTGATATTATCGTAGGGCGAGGAGGCGGCGGTTTTGCACCGCATCCAGACTCTAATCTTACCCCACTGCTTCTGAATCCGGATAATTCAGATGAAGCGAAGCTCACCAATTTTCAGGGTTGGCGTACTGGTTATCAGAATGATCGTATCAATGAATTAATTTTAGGCGCAGTTTCTGAAGCTGACAGTGATATACAAAATAGCCTTTACGAAGAAGTTCAATCCATCTATGAGGAAGAGGTTGGTGCCTTGTTCCCTTTCTCTCAAATGGTCAATACGGTAGCCGTTAGAAGTGAAGTGGAAGGGTATATAGATGATCCTGCCGCGATGACCCGCTTACGATCAGTTACCAAAAGAGGTGAGTAACCGACTTTGTTTCTACTTTAAAACGGAGCATATAATAATGATAAGATCACGTTGGTTCGGCGCGTCTAAAAAGTTAGGTGTTATCTTTATAACCCTGTTTGGCCTTTTAACAATGACATTTGTTATTGGGCGGCTAATGCCAATTGATCCCGTCTTGGCGGTCGTTGGCCCGGATGCCGATTCATCGACGTATGAACAGGTTTTTCAGCAAATGGGGCTGGATCGACCTATCTGGATTCAGTACTTCTATTACCTCCAGGATATGCTTTCGGGTGATTTCGGCTATGCCATTTTAACAGGAAGCCCTGTTATCAACGATATTATTCGGGTGTTGCCTGCCACGATAGAGCTAGCCTCTGTAGCTATCATATTTGGTGTAGGGCTTGGGGTTCCCTTGGGTGTGTATGCGGCAACACATAGAGGTCAATTGGGTGATCATTTAACGCGGATTATCACCCTTTTTGGGTATTCGACTCCTGTGTTCTGGGTCGGCATGGTGGGATTAATCATCTTTTACGCGTGGCTTAATTGGGCCGGCGCGGCTGGAAGGATCGGGTTTGCTTATGATGGGATGTTCGAAAGCTATACCGGATTTTATCTCATAGACACCCTTCTTTCTGGCAACGTAGAGGCCTTTGTTAGCGCTCTACGACATATTGCCTTGCCCGCTGCGATTCTTGGCTTGAACTCCGTCTCTTTTATTGGACGAATGACGCGCAGCTTCATGCTAGAGCAGCTCTCCCAAGAGTATGTGAAAACGGCCCGTGTGAAGGGACTTTCTGAACATAGTGTTATCTGGAAGCACGCGTTTAAAAACATTCTGGTTCAGTTGCTGACAATAGTAGCGCTTGCTTATGGGGGATTGCTGGAGGGTGCGGTACTTATTGAAACCGTATTTGCCTGGCCTGGTTTTGGACAATATTTAACTGACAGCCTCTTAATGGGCGATATGAATGCTGTCATGGCCTCAGTTCTTTTCATTGGACTTGTATTTGTTTTCTTGAATTTATTATCAGACGTCCTATACAAGCTGTTCGATCCGAGGACTAAATAATGAGAAATGCTGAAACAATAAATAACGCGGATTACTCAATGGGCCTTCGGTCTAACGTTGCACCGACCAGAGCAACGTTGTTTATTAAATCGTTTAAAAAGCTTTGTAAAAATCCGCTGAGCGCTTCCGGGGTCGTTATTGTCGCCTTGCTACTCATTCTTGCTATAGCAGCTCCCCTGATAGCCACACATGACCCGCTTCAGCAGGATTTATTGCGCACGCTATCACCACCTTCCATGGCTCATTGGTTTGGCACGGATGAGTACGGAAGAGATATCTTCAGTCGTCTTGTTTATGGCTCTCGGGTAACTCTGTATATCGTCTTTTTGGTCACTATTATTGTGGGCCCTATTGGCTTATTTATAGGCACTATGTCCGGTTATTTTGGTGGCTGGATTGACAGTACTTTTATGCGTGTTACGGATATTTTTATCTCGTTCCCAAGTCTGGTGTTAGCACTGGCTTTTGTGGCGGCCTTGGGGCCAGGGCTTGAACATGCGGTTATCGCAATAGCACTCACTTCGTGGCCTCCGGTCGCGCGCCTTGCACGGGCAGAAACGCTTACGTTAAGAAACTCAGACTACGTTGTGGCAGCTCAGTTACAAGGGGCCTCGTCGTCTCGCATACTCGTACATTACATCTCCTTGATGTGCCTGCCCTCCTTGATTGTTCGTTTAACCATGAATATGGCAACAGTCATCCTGACGGCTGCAGCGCTCGGCTTTCTAGGGCTAGGGGCGCAGCCGCCGCTACCCGAGTGGGGCGCGATGATATCGACAGGGCGTAGTTATATGCTTGAGAGCTGGTGGCTCGTTGCTTTCCCGGGCGCCGCTATCATGCTTGTCAGCTTGGCGTTCAATTTATTGGGTGACGGCC
>NZ_JBQSYD010000060.1:0-2942 GCF_052378905.1 Halomonas sp. AOP22-C1-8
ACTTAAGCTTATCGCACAAAGACTTTAAAGCTTCAACAAAATACTCAAAACTATCTTTAACATCCTTTTCCGTAGTCCTGACTAGATCACCCCTATCATTTACCCCCATTCTTAAGAATTCAGAAGTTAACGATCTGTAAGTTTCTTTTAGGCTTTGGCGAGTACCGGGTGTTATATGAACACAATACTCAAATAGAATTTCTTCCATACCGGTTATTGCAAAAAACACTATAGTGTATGCGTCGGCAACAATCTTTTTGTCTTTATATTGTGAGCCTTCACCAAGCAATGCGGTTCTAGGTTTTGTTATTTCTGAGCTAGTAAACATCTGAAAAGCTTTCAGCCCAGATATCTCTTCATTAATTTGCTTTCCTTTCATTAATAAAGGAGCATTATCGTTTTTATAAAGATCTTGTATTACTTGAGGCTGCCCCCGAAATAACTTCTTTTTAAAAAAGTCTATAAGTTCATCTGGCTGAGATGGCGTTTCTAGTAACCAGAATGGATCGTTTCCGTCGTTGACTTCCGTTCGAATCTGGGTTGCTATTCTAAAACATGCAATGATGGCTGACATTTTCTCAACAAGCTTAAGAGTTATATACCCAAAGTCTGTACTTTCTCCTTCTTTCAAAGTGAGTAATGTTTTAATCTTGGGACTATCAAACGTTTGAATATAAGTATTTTCGAAAATTCCTACTGTTTCCGGCACGACCAAGATCGTTTTTATTTTTTTATTTTCTTCGTATGATAAACCAAATATATTTGGTTCGGAGGCTTCTGAATCAACCTGCTCTTCTTGAGATAAATTTTCTCTAATAATTTTTCCAAATAGGGCTTTAGTGACCGTGACTGAGTGCTTTACAGGGTTTCTGATAAAAAAGTTAATTATAATAATTTCAAATTTTTTATTGTTTATGTATTTACTAGCCATCTCTAATATTCCATCACTATATTGATCGCCAGACGTTAAAAACGAGTAATCCAAATCACAAAGAAAATTTGTGGGATCGTTTCCTGTTTTCAATGTGGTTAAGGCGTAATAATATATTGCTTGTGAGGAAGTTGGAGCCAGACTCAGGAATCTTTCACTGCTGCTTTTGGCTTTCTTATGTTCGAATCTTAATAAATTAATATGAGTTTTTAAGCCCCAATATCTTGAATCATATTGTCCTGTGGGATATGTATCATTCAGAAGCTGATTAAGTGTCTGGTATTGGCGGCTATTCAATAACGACAAAGCAAATTCAGCCACTACTGGTGAAAACCATGGGTTATTAGGTATAAATTTCTTTAAAAGACTAACATTTAAGGAATACATCTCACTATAATTTAGTGCGCTAGAAAATTTGAATACTACTACTGGGTTCAAATTCTTTAGCTCAAATTTTTTACTTATTGCCTCATTAAAAAAGAAGCTTATTTTTTCTTCCTTGGTAAGATGATTATACTTTTTTGACAAAGCTACCAATATAGCCTTCAAAAAGCTCACTGAGCCATCAAGTTTTTCTTCGGAATCATTTTCAATCGAAAACGATTCAACATCAACACCACTAAATATTTCTACATCACAAAACACCAGTGCTAGAAAAATTTCTTGCACTGTCGAAGATTGATTAATTATTCTTGACTTAAGTATTTCTTTTTGTATTGGCGATTGGGAAACCTCTAATGCTCTCCTTGTGGTTGGATCTACTTCATCTAAATCACCAGTCCTATTAGCTTTTAGTCTTTTATAATAATCAGGGTAGTTAACCTTCCATTTTTCTCGGCTTTGCCAGCATATTTCTTCAATCGCATTATCATGCGTGTCCAGTATCTGATACAGTGGTATAATTATAGAAAACAATCTTGCATCATTACTGGTAATTATTAAGCTCTCCACTTCTTCCTTGAGCTTATCAAGTTCTCTTTTTAAATCTTGATCCGCAAGATAGTAATTGAATTCTTGGCTTTTATTGGTTAACTGAATCGCCCTAATTAAAAGATCCAGAACTATTCCTTCCTCTTTACTGTGATAGCTTTTAACCTTAGGAATTAGTTCGCTTGCGACTTGTGACTTACCATTCCTAATAAAGCCCACTACCGCAGATTTGTACAATATTTTATTGACGACCCCTGAGTTTATAAAATCATTAATCTCATCACTTGTTGCCAAAGACTCAAGAAACAACCCTATGGTAGCTGCTCCATCATACGCATATTCTAAATATATCTCTCTAGCAACATCTTTGCCCTCAACAAGCAACTTTATCCTTATAAGAGAAGACAAAAAAAGATCTTTCTCCTCATCAGTTTTCGATGCTGATATTCTATCAACTAATTCGCTTGAAACCTTTGACTCTTTATCTTTTTCAATAGCGCCCAGAAAAATCTTTACCGCTTCATAATAAATTCCATTATTTCCATTTGAGTCTAAACTTTCGGCGACTTCAATGCTGCCGAGAGCTTGTTCTTTATCACCTTTACTAATTAATTGAAATATTTTCTTATGTAGGCTTTTGAAGTTCTCAGGTAATAACCCTAAGGTGATATTTTTATCGCCAAGAACGTTATCACCATTACCGTTATGGACTTGGTTGTTATTCGTTAAAATTTGTTGAGTCATAACTCAAACCTCACTTACCAAACTTATCTCTACCAACATTATCACCAACACCATTATGAGTTTGGTTAAGTGTCTTTACCTGCTGATTGTTTAAACTGCTGCTAGGCAGGCTTTTTATCATCGCCGTAAGGAGGGCATCAGAAAGAAGCTCTTCCTCAATCTTTCGTTTATTATAATTCATGAGACTGTTCTGTTCATTTAGCTCTAAGGTTCTCTCAGCGATTTTCTCAACAGCCGCTTCTTCAATAATTATCGTTGAAAGACTTTCTTTTATTTTATCCTTAGTGATTTTTACTCCTCTACACCCATAGTCATATAGAGTATTAGTTAGTAGCCC
>NZ_JBQSYD010000061.1:0-2686 GCF_052378905.1 Halomonas sp. AOP22-C1-8
GTAAGCGTTCATTCTAAGACGTCCTGCCGCCCGGCTGACATTCGCCCTACAGTAACCTCACATTTGCCCACACGAGGTTACCCCCATGAGAAAGCACCGCACCCCGGAACAGTGGCAGGCCCTGGTTGACCAGCATCGTGACAGTGGTCTGTCAGCTTCGCAGTTTTGTAAACAAGAGAACATTGGCTATTCCAGCTTCTGCAACTGGCGAAAGCGCCTGTCCGATCAGCCGACCGATAATTCGACAGACTCTGGAGAAGCCAGCTTTCTCGATTTGTCGTCACTGATGGGCACGTCGCCATCATCCGGCTTAGGCTGGAATATTGTGCTCAGCCTGGGTAACGGCGTCGAGCTACGGCTGAGCCAGAACGGATGATCGGGCTCGATAGCCAGGCGCGCATCTGGCTATGTACCGAACCCACAGACATGCGCAAATCCTTCCGGGGCCTGAGCGCCCTGGTTCGGAATCAGTTGAAGCACGACCCGCTCAGTGGCCAGTATTTCGTCTTCGTCAATCGTCGCAAGACCCAGATGAAGATGCTGTACTTCACCGCCACCGGTTATTGCCTGTGGGCCAAGCGCCTGGAGCAGGGCCAGTTCCGGGTGCCGTTATCCGCCTCCGGGCAGCGAGCCCTGACCCTGACGGATCTGCAACTGCTGATCGATGGCATCGAGGTGCAGAAATATCGCCAGTTCAAGCGTTTTCGAGGGGTATAGAAGGCCGACTTTCGATATAATATCGGCCATGAATTCAACCGCTTCCGCTCCTTCTTCCAATGCACCTTCCTACTCGGCTCTGGCCGAGGAGAATGCCGTGTTGCGGGAGCAGTTGGGAGCCCAGGCAGAAGCGATTCGTCAGCTGACGCATCAACTGGACTGGTTCAAAAAGCAGCTGTTCGGTCCCAAATCCGAGAAGCAGGTGTTCGATCTTCCCGGGCAGGACAGCTTGTTCCAGCCAGAGGAAGCGCCGCTACCGGCGCCGCCTGCTGACGAAGAAGAACGCCCCATCAAGGCCTATCAGCGTGGCACCGGCAAGAAGCAGCGCGACGATGGCTGCCTGAACGACACCGGTCTGCGCTTTACCTCTGATGTGCCGGTGGAAGTCATAGAGTATCTGCCGCCAGAGCTGACAGGGCCGGAGGCCGATCAGTACGAAGTAATCGGCAGTAAGACCACCTACCGGCTGGCCCAGCGGGCCTCCAGTTACGTGGTGCTGAAGGTGGAGCGCCCGGTGTTCCGGCGCAAGGGGAGTGACAAGCCCATCACCACGCCGGCCCCGTTCAACGTGCTGGACAACAGCCTGGCCGATGTCAGTCTGCTGGCCGGGTTGCTGGTGGACAAGTTCCAGTTCCACCTGCCGCTGTACCGTCAGCACCAGCGCATCCAGCAAGCCGGTATCACAATCAGCCGCAGCACCCTGACCAATCTGGTCAAGCGCGTGATCGACCTGCTTCGGCCCATTGTGGATGCCCAGACCGACAACGTGCTGCGCAGTCGGGTGCTGGCCATGGATGAAACGCCGATCAAGGCCGGTCACCAGGGTCGGGCGGGCCCGCAAAAAGGCAAGTTGAAATCCGGCTGGTTCTGGCCGTTATACGGCGATGCCGACGAGGTGGTGTTCACCTACTCGAACAGCCGTGGGCGTGCCCACATCGAAGCCATCCTCAGCGAATCGTTCAACGGCACGCTGATCAGTGACGGCTACGCGGCCTATGCCCGCTACGCTGCTGCCCAAGAGAACGTCACCCACGCCCAGTGCTGGGTGCATAGCCGCCGTTATTTTATCGAGGCGCAGAAGGATCACCCGGAAACCGTCACCGAGGCCCTGCAACGAATCGCAGCGCTGTACCGGAATGAAGAAACCATCAGAACCCACGGGCTGACTGGCGAGAAGAAACGTCAGTACCGGTTGGAACACTCGAAACCGGTCGTTAGCGGCTTCTTCCAGTGGTGCCGGGATCAGTTGGCGTCAGGCGGCCTGGTGCCGAGCGATCCACTGACCAAAGCTCTGAACTACGTGCTCAGCCGGGAAGCCAGCCTGAGCGTATTCCTGGAAAACCCAGACGTGCAGCCAGACACCAACCACCTCGAGCGGGCACTACGCCCCATTCCCATGGGCAAGAAAAACTGGATGTTCTGCTGGACTGAATTGGGGGCGGAACACCTGGGCATCATCCAGAGTCTGATCAGCACCTGCAAGCTGCACAATATTACCCCCTACACTTACCTGGTGGACGTGCTGCAACGCATCAGCCAGCATCCGGCCAGTGACGTCAGCGACCTGACGCCTCGTCTCTGGAAAACCCGGTTCGCCGAGAATCCGCTACGGGCGCTGATCGATCCACGCCATCCTGACCGACAGAACAAACAGCCGGAGGCCACCGTTCATGCGCATTGACGACATGAGCATCGACCAGTTGCTGGAACTGAATCAATACATCTGCCGGCGAATTGATGAACTGCGTGACCGGGAGAACCTCCAGGCGCTGAGCCAGTTGCGGGTGGGCCTGAAAGTGACCTTCGAGAGCCGGGAAGGCCCCGTGCTGGGGATTGTCACCAAGATCAACCGCAAGAGCGTGATCGTGCTGGATGAGGATGGCAGGAAGCAGTACAAGGTCTCGCCGGAGTTATTGAGACCTCTCCGGGACGTGAAGTAGGTCAACTACGTCTTGGAATGAACGCTTAC
>NZ_JBQSYD010000062.1:0-2517 GCF_052378905.1 Halomonas sp. AOP22-C1-8
TGTGCCCTCAATGAGCGGCGTACCCGCTTACAGCTATAGCCTTTTTTTTAACGCGCGCCGCAACGTGTCCTGGCTGACGACGTTACCTGTCTGCTCCTGAAACCTGGCATGGAGGACAGGCAATTGATGGGGATACTCTTCAACCAGTTGTTCTAACACAGCCAGATCGCTCTCACTGAGGAGGTGCGGGCGTCCTTGGCGAGGCTTGTCTTGAAGACCTTCAATACCGTCTGCTTCCCATTGGGATAACCAGGTCGATACCGTATCGCGCCTAACCCCGATAATATCGCGAATCTGGTTAATCGTATGGCCCTTGTGGTTGAGCAGAACTGCGTGAGCCCGACGACGTAGTGCTCTCTTTTCGCCGTATTGGTAGGCTTCATTTAAGATACGTTGCTGGCCAGGTGTTAAAGAAACGAAACGTAAGCGCCGAGACATGGTTCTGAGTTTTACTCTGATGGACCTTTGTTTATTATGCGCGATAATTTATGCAGAAGCACTTAGTTCAACTGAGCAAAGCAGACGTTCGCCTAACTTGTTTCTGCCCCAAAACAATTCAGATCAAAAGTTCTCGCTCACTTAGTTCACAGTACTTTCCCCTATCAAAAGTTATCCGAAGGAGTTTGGGTAGCAGCATTTTTCTGAAATTATAAGGCATCATGCAATCTAACCTCCGTTAACTTTCATTAACCTATTGATTACACGTTGATGTGGTATTAAAAAGGTTGCATCATAGGAATATGAAAGGCGGCTAAAAGCCGCATAGAAAGCGTTATGTGAATGGAGATCAAAATGTCTTCTGTGCCAAAAAATAAAGATGAATTAGAGTTAGCTATAAACTCAATATTTCCGAAACTCATGGCTGACTATCGTTCAATTCCGGAAAGTAAAGCTCGCAAATCTGGAGTAGAGGGAAACGTGAAAGGTACGGTCATTAGTGTTAGTGATACAGTGGCTTACTTGATTGGTTGGGGAAAACTGGTTCTTAAATGGCATCAGCTAAGATCTCGACACCAACATGTAGATTTCCCAGAAACTGGTTATAAATGGAACCAATTAGGTTCACTCGCTGAAAGCTTCCACGAAGAGTATCGTGATTGGAAATACAATGATTTACTCATTGAACTTGAGTCTACGGTTAACGAGATACTTTTACTCATTTCAAGCTTAAGTGATCATGACTTATATAGTGTTACGTGGTATGAACAATGGACTTTGGGGCGCATGATTCAGTTTAATACGTCATCACCTATGAAAAATGTGCGTACAAAAGTTAGGCGTTTCAATCGAGAATTCACATAACAAACGCTTCAAGAGGGACAGCCAACGCGCGGCATTTTTGCTATGCGTTGGTTTTTGTGATTACGGTGTTATGCGGAAAGTTAGTAGTAGCGTTGGCTGCCCCTTAAGCGGGCGTTAGCCAGCATGATAAATCTATAAACGAGAGTTAATATTACATGTTAGATGATAGTCAAAGTAAAACTCTAACTGACAAGATGTTTAAGGAGGAAGAGGTTGGTAGTGGTTACTCTAACACTCTTTTTGTGCGCCTTGTCGGGCTGCGCATCGTTTTTACAAATGTAGATTTCAAGTATTGCATTTTTGACGCTGCGTACCTAAGAAACTGTACTTTTGAGTCTTGTGATTTTACGGGCTGCAGGTTCATAAATAGTAATCTAGTCGGTTCAGCTTTCAATGGGTGTAAGTTCGATTATGCAACTTTTGAAAAAACTCAAATTGATACAGATATTTTAGAAAGTGGTTGTCCCAGCTCTGAAAATCTAAAGTTGAAATTTGCGCGCTCTCTGCGGACGAACTATCAGCAGCTTGGTGACGCTAAAGCTGCTAATAAAGCTATTAGTATCGAGTTAAAGGCTACAGAAGTTCATCTACACAAGGCTTGGAGCTCAAAAGAGTCGTATTATAGACAGAAATATAAGGGATTTGTTAGGGCGTCTCTCTTTGTGGAATGGCTGGAGTTCAAACTATTAGATTTCATTTGGGGGAATGGTGAGAGCGCATACAAGCTGTTTAGGGCTGTATTTTTAGTTCTACTATCAATAACAATGTACGACGTGATTCATTACGGTGACCCAAATATGGTTAGTAATTACTGGGCATCATTTATAAAGTCTCCTCAAATTTTATTTGGTATAAATGGGACATCTGAATATTCTGGTGCTTTCTTAGCTCTAGTATTTGCAACAAGACTGATCATGTTTGGCTTCTTTATGTCAATTATCATTAAACGTTTTAATAGGAGATAATTGTGCATATTTATGCTTTTGGTTCTATATGTAGAGGTGAAATTGACATAGGCTCTGATGTTGACATGTTGATCATTGCAAATGGTCAATTAGATCACATAAATCCATCGGATTATTCAATTTATTCGTATGACCGAATCAAAGAACTCTGGGAGCAAGGTAATCCTTTTGCTTGGCACCTTCATTTGGAGTCGAAATTAGTATTCTCACAAGATAGCTCGAACTTCTTGAGTGAATTGGGTTGCCCTAG
>NZ_JBQSYD010000063.1:0-1927 GCF_052378905.1 Halomonas sp. AOP22-C1-8
ATCGAGTAGGAAGGGGAGTCGCCTCCCCTGTCCTCTCACACCACCGGGCATACGGTTCCGTACCACGGCGGTTCATGAAGAACGGTTAAGCCCTCTTACCGTATCCAGTACCGAGATCAGTCCCTGGTCATAAAACCATTTCCTCGGCAGGGCCTGGTTCATGTGCGATGCCCCGGCGTTCCACCAAGGGCCTCGACCATTGCCTGCCGATTTCCAAGCTCGGGGCGCGTCCAGGCCCAGCCCTTGAAGTTTCCGGCGACGAGTCGCTGAACGTTTCCATTGCCGCCAGATTAGGCCGCGTAAGCGGCGACGTATCCATTGATCCAGCGCTTCCAAGGGCCGTTTCACATCAACAAAGCTGAAGTAGTTGGCCCATCCACGCAGGACTGGCCCCAACTCTTCGATTATCCGTTGGGTGTTACGCCCCCTGCCACGCTTCAGGATCTCACGAACACGCTGCATCATGCGCTTCAGACTTGCCTTGGCCAGCGTCAACTTCGGCTGCTTGTGCCAAGTGAGACGGTAGCCCAGATAGCCGCGTTTCCATGGCCGGTCCACCGCACTTTTCGTGCGGTTGACCGTCAGCCGAAGTGAGCTCTCGAGATACTCACTCAAGCTTTCCATGACACGCTCGCCTGCCCGCCGACTGTTGACGTACACCTGAACGTCATCGGCGTAGCGGCAGAAGCGGTGGCCTCGGCGTTCCAGCTCCTTGTCCAGATCGTCCAGCAGGATGTTCGCCAGTAGCGGGCTGAGTGGTCCGCCTTGGGGTGTCCCCTGTCGCCTCGGCGTGGGCAAGCCATGTTGCAACATACCCGCTTCCAGATAGCGGCGGATCAGGCGCAGCACGCGCTTGTCATCAACGCGCCGCGCTACCCGTGCCATCAGCAGATCGTGGTTCACTCGGTCGAAGAAGGCTTTCAGGTCAAGGTCGACCACCCAGCGGTGGCCAGCGGTAACATGGGCCTTCATGGCCGATACGGCCTGCTTGGCGCTGTGTTTGGGGCGGTAACCGTAACTCGACGCGGAGAACCCCGGGTCGAAGACCGGCATGAGCACTTGTGACAGCGCTTGCTGGATCAGTCGGTCGGTGACCGTGGGTATTCCGAGCTGCCGCACTCCGCCTTTAGGCTTGGGGATCGTGGCTGCTCGAACTGGACTCGGGTGATACGCATCGGCCAACAGCCGCTCACGCAGCGTTGGCCAGTGCTGTTTTAGGTGGTCAGCCAGTTGATGCACCGTCATGCCATCGACACCCGGTGCACCTTTGTTGGCAGCCACCTTACGGTAAGCTCGCTCCATGTTCTCCGGGTCAACGACCCGCTCCATGAGCGAGGCTGACTCCGCTTTCGTCCACGATAACGACGCCGGGATCGTCTCGACGCCCACCGGCTGGGGCGCGGAGTTCTGCTCCTGCCCCTCTGGGTGAGTGACGGTATTAGCGTCATGGTCTGTCTTCATGATCGATCCTCGAGACGTTATCGCCTACTCGCGGTTCTTCATGTTCGGCCCTTGGTGCCGTAGTGAACCGGCACTTACTATGGCCTCGGCTGACGTCTGGTAACCCATCCCGTCGCCTCTCGACGCCGGTAGCACTGTGGCACATCACCAGACCTCCCAGGGTAAGACGCGCGACCTTCCCGCTTATGCCTGTCGGATCTACGTCATGGCGTTCCGTGCAAGTACCGGGCTTTGATGATTATGGCCATCTCACCCCGCCATGACGCCTAGTATCCGCTTCCTATTCGTCAGGCCAGCGTTTTGCCTTGGGCTTCCTTCAGATTCCCCCTCGCGAGGGACACCCTTGCCGTCGGCTAGCACTTCCCCTTGCCGGGCGTGCAGGGGACTTTCACCCCCAAGTCATCCTGAGGCACCACCCTCAGGAATAGCGCCTGTTAAGGCGCTGCGCGCCATGCCTGGCGCACCA
>NZ_JBQSYD010000064.1:0-1508 GCF_052378905.1 Halomonas sp. AOP22-C1-8
GTGTCTAAGCAATCCACCAAGCACTAGTAGCCGCATCCAGAATGGTACCTCAAAAGCTGACCTTCTCGCCACTTTCCCGCCGCCAGATTGAAGCCGATTTCTCCGGAGGCCATATCACCTCCGATGCTGGCTTGCTGTTACTGCGTGAAGTCGACAAACAACACCGGTTAACCCAACGGCTGGCCGAGACTCTGACCGACCAGCGGGATTCCCGAATGATTCGTCATGAGCTCAAGACCCTGATCCGGCAACGGGTCTACGGCGTGGCCGGTGGCTACGAAGACCTGAATGACCATGAAGCACTGCGTTTTGATCAGGCGCTACAAACCGCCACGGGTAACGCCTCCGTCCTGGCCGGCAAATCCACGCTGTGTCGAATGGAGCAGGCGATGGATCGGCAAACCCTTGTTAATGCTCATGAGCTGCTCTGGCACCACTTTATTGAGCAGCATGAGAAGCCGCCCAAGGAAATCGTGCTGGATTTTGACGGCACCGATATTCCGGTGCACGGCGACCAGCCGGGTAAGTTCTTTAACCGGTATTACGACCATCACTGCTACTTCCCGCTTTACGTCTTCTGCGGTAGGCACTTGCTGGTGAGCTATCTGCGCACCAGCAATCGAGGTGATGCCCGGCACAGCTGGGCCATTCTGGCGCTGCTGGTGCGATTTATTCGCGGGTATTGGCCACAGACCCGGATCGTGTTCCGGGGCGACTCCCACTTCAGCAAGCCCCGACTGCTGGCCTGGTGTGATCGCAATCAGGTGGATTACATCGTGGGCATGGCCCGCAACCAGCGACTGGAGGCACTGGCTGCCCCGGCCATGGATAAGGTCCGGGCCTACTACGAGGCCCATGGCCATAAGCTCGCCAGTACTTTCCGCTTCCGCTACAAAGCCCGAAGCTGGCACAAGCCACGCTGGGTGGTGGCGCGTCTGGAATATGGCCCTCAAGGCCCGAACCCCCGGTTCGTTATCAGCTCCCGCTACGATGAGGGATTCAAGCTCTACTACGAACAGTATTGCGCACGGGGTGATATGGAGAATCGGATTAAGGACCAACAACTGGATTTGTTCGCGGATCGCACCTCCAGCAGCAACTGGTGGACCAACCAGTGGCGGCTAATCTTATCCGGCTTCGCCTACACGTTGTTCGAGCGTTTGCGGGTGCATCTGAAAAACACGCCCTTCGAGCGTATGAGTGCCGGCACCCTGCGCTTGAAGCTGATCAAGGTTGGTGCGGTCATCATCCGCAACACCCGTCGAATACGGGTGTTGATGAGTGATAGCTACCCTTACAAGAAGGACCTCTCGGCACTGGTTCAGCGATTGGTGCCCGGATAGATGATCGGGCTCCCCCGGCCCGACACCAATGGGGGAAAGGGGGAGTTGTGCCTGAATGCCGGAAACTGGCTAAATAATCGCCAACTTCGGCCATGACCACTCGGATCTAGCACTACCAAGCTTGGTCTGCGAAGGTTGTTGGAGCACTATGAGAAATCCGGGCTA
>NZ_JBQSYD010000065.1:0-1466 GCF_052378905.1 Halomonas sp. AOP22-C1-8
AGCTTGCTTCCCGCTGACGAGCGGCGGACGGGTGAGTAATGCATAGGAATCTGCCCGATAGTGGGGGATAACCTGGGGAAACTCAGGCTAATACCGCATACGTCCTACGGGAGAAAGGGGGCTTCGGCTCCCGCTATTGGATGAGCCTATGTCGGATTAGCTGGTTGGTGAGGTAATGGCTCACCAAGGCAACGATCCGTAGCTGGTTTGAGAGGATGATCAGCCACATCGGGACTGAGACACGGCCCGAACTCCTACGGGAGGCAGCAGTGGGGAATATTGGACAATGGGCGCAAGCCTGATCCAGCCATGCCGCGTGTGTGAAGAAGGCCTTCGGGTTGTAAAGCACTTTCAGCGAGGAAGAACGCCTGTCGGTTAATACCCGGCAGGAAAGACATCACTCGCAGAAGAAGCACCGGCTAACTCCGTGCCAGCAGCCGCGGTAATACGGAGGGTGCAAGCGTTAATCGGAATTACTGGGCGTAAAGCGCGCGTAGGTGGCTTGATAAGCCGGTTGTGAAAGCCCCGGGCTCAACCTGGGAACGGCATCCGGAACTGTCAGGCTAGAGTGCAGGAGAGGAAGGTAGAATTCCCGGTGTAGCGGTGAAATGCGTAGAGATCGGGAGGAATACCAGTGGCGAAGGCGGCCTTCTGGACTGACACTGACACTGAGGTGCGAAAGCGTGGGTAGCAAACAGGATTAGATACCCTGGTAGTCCACGCCGTAAACGATGTCGACCAGCCGTTGGGTGCCTAGCGCACTTTGTGGCGAAGTTAACGCGATAAGTCGACCGCCTGGGGAGTACGGCCGCAAGGTTAAAACTCAAATGAATTGACGGGGGCCCGCACAAGCGGTGGAGCATGTGGTTTAATTCGATGCAACGCGAAGAACCTTACCTACCCTTGACATCTACAGAAGCCGGGAGAGATCCTGGTGTGCCTTCGGGAACTGTAAGACAGGTGCTGCATGGCTGTCGTCAGCTCGTGTTGTGAAATGTTGGGTTAAGTCCCGTAACGAGCGCAACCCTTGTCCTTATTTGCCAGCACGTAATGGTGGGAACTCTAAGGAGACTGCCGGTGACAAACCGGAGGAAGGTGGGGACGACGTCAAGTCATCATGGCCCTTACGGGTAGGGCTACACACGTGCTACAATGGCCGGTACAAAGGGTTGCCAACTCGCGAGAGTGCGCCAATCCCGAAAAGCCGGTCTCAGTCCGGATCGGAGTCTGCAACTCGACTCCGTGAAGTCGGAATCGCTAGTAATCGTGAATCAGAATGTCACGGTGAATACGTTCCCGGGCCTTGTACACACCGCCCGTCACACCATGGGAGTGGACTGCACCAGAAGTGGTTAGCCTAACGCAAGAGGGCGATCACCACGGTGTGGTTCATGACTGGGGTGAAGTCGTAACAAGGTAGCCGTAGGGGAACCTGCGGCTGGATCACCTCCTTAAACGATGCGTCA
>NZ_JBQSYD010000066.1:0-1266 GCF_052378905.1 Halomonas sp. AOP22-C1-8
TCTTCAACAGCGCTTCTCTGCGCTCTGGGGAATAACGTGGCATCGCAGTACTCAAACCGCCCCCGGGAATTGGTTAGGGTAAAACCAATCAGGCGACAACTACCCTGACACCGGGGGAGGATGGGCAGTCACTAAGTAAGTTTGGGCCGCATGACCTACGTAGAACAGCGAGCACTTTGCTGCATGAGGCAGGATACAACACGGATTGGATAGAAAAGTGCCTGGCACACGAACAGAAAGGGGTGAGGGCAGTTTACAATAAAGCCGAGTACCGAGAACAGCGCGCGGCCATGTTGCAGGACTGGGCTGACATGATTGATGAGTGGACCACTTAGTATCTTGCTATCAATTATACGAGTAACACAATTATACGAGTAAGTCTTAACTTGATCTGTCAGATTTGATGAGAAATTAATCATATCTGACAGCCATCTAAGTATCATTTTTGACTCGTCTCATTTTAAGCTTGTTAAGGTAACTGACATTCAACGTAACTGATTTTTGGACATAAACGCGTTAGATTAATGACTCTAACGCGCTTATCTGAGATTAGATAAAGTATCTTGAAACCTTAAACACTTGTTAGCCAGCATTTTGTCGAAGAGCACTCATTTCTCGACTTATTTGAATTAAAAGATCTTCTACATCTTTTGATAGTTTCTTGTAGTCTTCCGTAACTTGCTCCTGACTTTTATTAGCCAAGAAGAATAGCTTCTTAGAAGTCTGAATAATTAGATTAACATGCACTGCCTTAGGGTCTATTTGGTTTATAGAAACCCATCTGTTGATCGATTTTTCTGTCAAGCTGAATAGAGGTTCTCCATATAAGTGGAAACTATTTACAATCTTCACAGCTTCTCGCTGAGATTCAATTCTATTTCTAAACTCACTCATACTTTATCGACTCTTTTTATCAATGACTGCATCCAGCATTTTATTTGGGGAAGACTTTCAATAGCTGCAAACACTTGAGGCTCTGTAAGAGAGCTTCCAACACCTCGTGTGCAGAGAATTCTAGCAGACTCTAGCACATCGAATACTTCTCTATCGATTGGGACACTTAAAGCACCTAAGTTTATGCTAGAGCGTCTTGAAAAATCAGGACGTTCTAAATATGCCAACGAGTAACATGAAGCAAAGTTTCTCATTGCCAAAAACACTGTTGATAAATCAAACTCCCGGGACAACGCCGACTCATTTATTGAGTAACATGCTGACTTGAATATTTCATAGAACTTAACACAATCAGACTCACCATCAGAATAA
>NZ_JBQSYD010000067.1:0-932 GCF_052378905.1 Halomonas sp. AOP22-C1-8
TAAGTCCGTAACCGCTCGAACAGCGTATAAGCGAAGCCCGACAAGATCAGCCGCCACTGATTGGCCCACCAGTGCGTGCTGGAGGTCCGGTCAGCAAACAGGCTCAGTTGTTGATCCTTGATCCGGTTCTCCATGTCACCCCGGGCACAGTACTGCTCGTAGTAAAGCTTGAAGCCATCATCGTAACGGGAACTGATGATAAACCGGGGATTAGAGCCTAACTCGCCTTCTTCCAGGCGGGCCACCACCCAGCGTGAGTATTTCCAGGAGTGGGCTTGATACTGGAAGCGAAACGTCTCTGCCACTTTCCCTCCCACCTGCCATTGGGTCTTGCGCACCAGCATCATGGGCACATCCACTTCCTTGAGCAGCCGGCTGTTCTTGGCGATTCCCACGATGTAGTCGACGTGATGCCGATCACACCAGTTCAGCATCCGGGGACGACAAAAGTGGCTATCACCTCGTAACACGATGCGCGTATCGGGCCAGTATTGACGGATAAAGCGTACCAGTAAGGCGAGGATCGCCCAGCTATGGCGGCTGTCGCTGCGGTCACTGGTGCGCAGATAGCTCACCAGTAAGTGGCGCCCACAGAAGACATACAGTGGGAAGTAGCAGTGGTGATCGTAATAACGGTTAAAGAACTTGCCGGGTTGCTCGCCATGCACGGGGATGTCGGTGCCATCAAAGTCCAGCACGATCTCCTTTGGTGGTTCGTCATGCTGTTCAATGAAGTGATGCCACAGCAACTCATGGGCCTTCACTATTGCTTGCCGATCGGCGTTCTGCTCCACCCGGCACAGCGTCGACTTGCCTGCCAGCGTATCCTCTTCACCGAGCGCTGTCTGAAGGGCCTGATCATAGCGCAGGGCCTCATGGTCGTTGAAATCTTCATAGCCAGCGGCGACACCGAACACCCGCTGACGAACCAA
>NZ_JBQSYD010000068.1:0-923 GCF_052378905.1 Halomonas sp. AOP22-C1-8
CTAGGTTTTGTACGAAAAGTGATATCTGCTAAGTTTTCCCATGCAATAGAAGCATAGGGGGAAATGAATTATGGTTGGCCGGTACGAGATATCCAATGAGAACTGGGCGCAGATTACAGATATTGTGTCGCCAACTCAGGTGATGGGCAGGCCCCGGCGGGATGACCGGCAGGTCCTCAATGGTATTTTCTGGGTGCTCTGTTCTGGTGCCAAATGGCGAGATCTACCCGAGCGGTATGGTCCCTAGTCAACTGCCTATGAGCGCTTTCGAAAATGGCGGGATGATGGCACGTTTGAAGCTATCCTTTCTCGCTTACAGCTCAGGCTGCGTGAAGATGGACTGATGGATCTGGATACGTGGATGATTGATTCGACCTCGATACGTGCCACCCGCGCTGCCGCAGGAGGCGGCAAAAAGGGGGCTCAGAAGAACCGGTAGATCACGCATTGGGGCGTAGTCGTGGTGGTTTAACGACAAAAATCCACCTGGTATGTGATTCCCATGGTTGGCCGCTGGCATTTACCCTGTCTCCAGGGCAGCAGGCTGATTCTCGACATTTCATCTCGACGCTGGAGAGTGTTTATCTACCAGGCCGTGTTGGAAGGCCTCGCAAACGTAGCCGCTACGTGGTCGCTGATAAAGGATATGACAGTGATGAACTGCGCCGTTACTGTGACAGGCACGGTATAAAACCCGTTATTGCGCAACGTCAAATGCATCGCAAGACACGCCCTGGTTTGCCGAGGCGTTTTGATCAGCACAGATACCGCCAGAGAAACGCGGTAGAACGCTGCTTTGGATGGCTTAAAGAGTTACGTCGATTTGCAACGCGCTACGAAAAATTAGCGAGCAGTTTCAGAGCGATGGTATGCGTAGCCTGCATAGAGCGTTGCTTGCGAGCCAACTTTTCGTACAAAGCCTA
>NZ_JBQSYD010000069.1:0-827 GCF_052378905.1 Halomonas sp. AOP22-C1-8
GCTGATCATCCCTATAGCACTGTGCCGTCGTTGCTTGTTGTAGTCCAGTTCGATGTATTCAAACACCTGGCGTCTCATCATATCTCGCGTTTTAAAGTTCTCGCCGTGGATCGCTTCCACCTTGAGGCTGTGAAAGAAGCTTTCGGCACAGGCGTTATCATAACAGTTGCCTTTCGCGCTCATACTGCACTTGAGTTCATGTCGCGTCAGTAGCGACTGATACAGCGTCGAACAGTACTGACCACCTCGATCTGAATGGACGATCACGCCTGTTGGCATTTTACGTTTCCATAGCGCCATTTGTAGTGCATCACAGACAAGATCTGCCGTCATACGCTCGCTCATTGCCCAACCAACGACTTTGCGAGAGTAAAGATCAATTAGCACAGCAAGATAAAGCCAACCTTCACCCGTCGCCAAGTAGGTGATATCACCCACCCACTTTTGATTAGGGGCTGAAGCCCTGAAGTCTTGCTCTAGCAGGTTTGGCGCAACAGGTAGCGAATGTCGAGAGTTTGTGGTGGCCTTGAACTTACGGGCAGCTTTAGCACGCAGGCCTTGTCGCTGTAAGCTGGCAGCCACGGTCTTGCGATTCACCGGTATTCCGTCATCTTGCAGGTCTAGAGCTAATCTCGGGGCGCCTGAGCGGCCTTTACGTTGGTGAAACGCCGCAGCCACACGCTTATCGAGAACGGCTTGCTGGCTGCGCTTTAGAGACAGACCTCCTTCGCGCTGTCGCCAAGCGTAGTAGCCGCTTCGAGCGACCCCAACAACATGGCACATGCGCTGAACACTGAAAGCCTGGCGATGACGATGGATAAAGGCGT
>NZ_JBQSYD010000070.1:0-738 GCF_052378905.1 Halomonas sp. AOP22-C1-8
CGTTAGGGCTAATTAGATTTGGTCCTTGTGGCGTGTTGAGTGGGTTAATTGTGGTTTTTTGATGCTGTAGTGAATAGCTGCTGACTGCCTGCTTTCGACCCAAAGCGGCCCTCCCGGCAGAAGCGGGATGCTGGCTCAGCAGTGTTAGATGCTCACGGTGTATGAATGATGAATATTCAGATCGTTATGGATAGTTTGGAAAAAGCAGATGCAAAAACTCGGGAGCAAAGAGCTAATAGACTGATGTGGGTTTCTCAATATGAGGAAAGACCGAGTGCTTACATGGGGCGTCTTGAAACAATTGAGCTATTTGAGAATGCTAGAGTATCATTCATAAATGGCAATTTTATCGCATCCGTATTGGTTGGTGTTTCTTATATCGAACAGACTCTTGTGGAAGAACTGGAAACGCTTGGTAAAAAAGCGGGGGGGAGTTTTCAGCAGACTATTAGAATAGCACTAGCTGAAAGGATTTTATCTAAATCAACACTTGATGATATTGATGTCTTGAGACAGATTCGTAATCCATACGCTCATAAAAAATCAGATGATCACGATTTGAATCTAAGTAATCGCTATTATTCGGAAAAGCTACATCCGAAAACGGTTATGGGAGATGATGCAAAACTTGCGATTAAGACAATGTATTCAGTATTTATGCAAACAATTAAGTAGGCATCTAACCCGGATTTCTCATGAAGGGATAAAAAGAAGCGGCTAAAAGTGCTATGATTTCAA
>NZ_JBQSYD010000071.1:0-584 GCF_052378905.1 Halomonas sp. AOP22-C1-8
GCGTGACGAAACAGATTTCCGCCATACGCAAGAGATGATCAATGTATTGAAGGAGTGGGAAGATGATGGTAAGTGCGATCTCTATTTCTTTGATGAGGCCGGTTTCTCGCAATCATCGTCACTACCTTATGCATGGAGCCCGATAGCCAAGCCTTGGGAAGTCACTGCCTACCCACATAGCAAACGGCTGAATGTACTGGGTTTTCTCACCAGAAAAGGTGAGTTTTTTCACCACATGACCACCGACTCTGTGACCACTGAGACCGTTATAGAAGCCTTTGATCAGTTTGCGGCACATAAAGACCCTGACTCCTTCACCGTCGTGATACTGGATAATGCCAGAATGCACCGTTCCAGGGCATTTCAGCGCAAACTTCTTGATTGGATGGCACATCGCATTCACTTGGTCTATTTGTCGCCGTATTCGCCGGAGCTGAACCTGATCGAAATCCTTTGGCGCGAAATCAAATACCGGTGGCTACCGTTAACAGCCTACAGTTCGTTCGATAAGCTTTGTGACGCGGTCAAAAACGTATGCAATGGTTACGGCACTGATTACTCAATAACTTTTGCGTAACCACTTA
>NZ_JBQSYD010000072.1:0-563 GCF_052378905.1 Halomonas sp. AOP22-C1-8
GGTGTGGTTTTACATCTTATCTTTATATATTTTTATTTTCACTTAATTGGGCGTACCGATCTTTTTATTGCCTCCCTGACGGAAAACAATTCTTTTGTATATCTTATAGCGTTCGGGACAATATTTGGCATGGTAGCGTTTGTACTTTTCTCCATCCCATCATTTATATTAATACTCTCTAACCACATGTTTAGAGCCTACATTCCATCTGGAAAAGAAAAAAAGTACAAAAATTTCCTTTTAGTTTCTTCTGTATCTTTCGTGATAATCATCTCCCTTTCTCTACTGCTATCAATTTACTTCAAAATAGAAATTGGTGATAACTTTTATTCTTGCCTATCGCTTCTTTTAATTTCTGCATTCGCCTATATTTCACTAAGGAAATATATTAAAAAGCACATAAAAAAAGATGAACTAAAACACCATAATACCATGAAGGTAAATTTGGAGAGATTAGGCGTTTCTGCTTTATCTGGTTTCTTTGTCCTGTGCGCCTCTCTATACACAATATTTGTGGCCAAAGCAACTTTGCAATTAAGTGCTTGGGATGGAAGCAATTATGA
>NZ_JBQSYD010000073.1:0-506 GCF_052378905.1 Halomonas sp. AOP22-C1-8
TCTGTATAGCGATTTCGCATTATGGTAAACGACGCACTTCACGACCGCTTCGAGACGTATCTTGATGAGCTAGCACCTCGCCTGGGCCATGCTGATCGAGTGAAGGGTTTTCAGAATTACTGTCGTGGCTTGATGCTGCCGCTGGAACGCAAGAGTGTCGAGCCCATCGCCGCCAGTGTCGATCCGGGTAACGTTCAAGCCTGTCATCAGTCGCTGCATCACCTGGTGGCTCGCTCTGGATGGTCTGACCGAGGGATGCTCAATGGCGTGGCGCAGCAGGTGCTACCCTACTTGCTGTCCCCCGATACGACGCCTTTTTGGATTATCGATGACACCGGTATTCGCAAGAAAGGACGACATTCGGTGGGCGTTAGTCGCCAGTACTGCGGTGAGATTGGTAAACAGGACAATTGTCAGGTCGCCGTTAGCCTATCGGTGGCGACCGAACAGGCCAGCCTGCCGGTCGCATGGCGGCTTTATTTGCCCACATCATGGACAAACGATCC
>NZ_JBQSYD010000074.1:0-503 GCF_052378905.1 Halomonas sp. AOP22-C1-8
GGTGCCCTCAATGAGCGGCGTATCCGCTTACAGCTATAGCCTTTTTTTTAACGCGCGCCGCAACGTGTCCTGGCTGACGACGTTACCTGTCTTCTCTTGAAACCTGGCATGGAGGACAGGCAGTTGATGGGGATACTCTTCAACCAATTGCTCTAACACAGCAAGATCACTCTCGCTGAGAAGATGGGGGCGTCCTTCGCGAGGCTTGTCTTGAAGACCTTCAATACCGTCTGCTTCCCATTGGGATAACCACGTCGATACCGTATCGCGCTTAACCCCGATAATATCGCGAACCTGGTTAATCGTATGGCCTTTGTGGTTGAGCAGAATGGCGTGAGCCCGACGACGTAACGCTCTCTTTTCGCCGTACTGGTAGGCTTCATTTAAGAGACGTTGCTGGTCAGGTGTTAAAGAAACGAAACGTAAGCGCCGAGACATGGTTCTGTGTTTTACTCTGTTGGGTCTTTGTTCTTTATACACTATAATTTATGCATAATCACTTA
>NZ_JBQSYD010000075.1:0-442 GCF_052378905.1 Halomonas sp. AOP22-C1-8
ACGCTTCTGCTGGCCTCGCGCCACACGCACTCGGACAGCGGCAAACCGGGAGCACAACGGCTTGTTGGTACCTTCCCGCCAGGTGATATCCTGATAGTCATTGGCATCCAGCGACTCGGCCAGTGCTTGTGCCGCCACTGGGTGATGCTCCGAGGTCTGCTGCCACCGTGTCGGCGGTCGCCCCTGGCCGGACCACTTCGGAGGCAGAGGCTCACTGCCAGGCGGCCAGACACTGATACCCTCCGGCACGTCAACGCAATAACTCAAGCCCCATTCCGCAAGCTGCTCTCGCCACGGCGTCACTTTGCCGTAAGCCGCATCTGCCAGCACGATACCGGGCGTGATACCGGCCTCCAGTGTCTCGCGCACCTGCTGGAGGGCGATCTCGGGTTTGGTGGCAAAGTCGATCTCTTCTGGCACGCCAGCGCGGCGACAGCGCGCC
>NZ_JBQSYD010000076.1:0-442 GCF_052378905.1 Halomonas sp. AOP22-C1-8
AGCACGCTGTCGCCGCGCTGGCGTGCCAGAAGAGATCGACTTTGCCACCAAACCGGAGATCGCCCTCCAGCAGGTGCGCGAGACACTGGAGGCCGGTATCACGCCCGGTATCGTGCTGGCAGATGCGGCTTACGGCAAAGTGACGCCCTGGCGAGAACAGCTTGCAAAATGGGGCTTGAGTTATTGCGTTGACGTGCCGGAGGGTATCAGTGTCTGGCCGCCTGGCAGTGAGCCTCTGCCTCCGAAGTGGTCCGGCCTGGGGCGACCGCCGACACGATGGCAGCAGACCACGGAGCATCACCCAGTGTCGGCACAAGCACTGGCCAAGTCGCTGGATGCCAATGCCTATCAGGCTATCACCTGGCGGGAAGGTACCAACAAGCCGTTGTGCTCCCGGTTTACCGCTGTCCGAGTGCGTGTGGCGCGCGGCCAGCAGAAGCGC
>NZ_JBQSYD010000077.1:0-366 GCF_052378905.1 Halomonas sp. AOP22-C1-8
TGATCTTGCCCAGTAACGATGGACACCTCAAGAATGTAATACACTGCAACGAGGTGAACCATGGCAAGATCGACGACATCAATGAAGAAAAAATCCTATACCCGTTACTCAGATACCTATCGGCAAGAAGCGTTAGCGCTTGCTGATCGCATAGGCGTTGCCGCAGCGGCTCGTGAACTGGGCATACACTCGAGTCAGCTTTATCAGTGGCGTTCTAAGGTTCAGCAACAGCAAGATACATCTGAGCGAGAGCGGTCGCTGGCAGAAGAAAACGTTCGTCTGAAGCGGCAATTAGCCGAAGCCAATGAGGAGCTGGCTATCACAAAAAAGGCCGCGGTGTACTTTGCGAAGAGCCTGAAGTGAAGT
>NZ_JBQSYD010000078.1:0-344 GCF_052378905.1 Halomonas sp. AOP22-C1-8
AACCAACATAATGGTGGAGCCAAGCGGGATCGAACCGCTGACCTCCTGCGTGCAAGGCAGGCGCTCTCCCAGCTGAGCTATGGCCCCATTTTGGACACTTACCTCTCGGAATTTTATTCAATACAAGGCATTTTATGGCGAAGCATAGCCTGCTATGCGAGTCATAAAATAACGCAGAGATGGATAAAACTTGGTGGGTCTGGGCAGACTTGAACTGCCGACCTCACCCTTATCAGGGGTGCGCTCTAACCAACTGAGCTACAGACCCAAGAGGGGGATCGTGCTTAAACCGTTTGCTCTATGATCTGATCAGGTAATTCATTGTGGACGTTTACCGCGAGGGG
>NZ_JBQSYD010000079.1:0-336 GCF_052378905.1 Halomonas sp. AOP22-C1-8
TAGCCTGGATTTCTCATAGTACCTCAGCCAGTACCGCACTCAGGCTGTAACACCGCTAAACACCTACTGGCTCGACTTACATCGGCTACTTTTTAACCACTTTCCGTCCTTCAGACACACTTCCCCCTTTCCCCCATTGCGTCGGGCCGGGGGCGCCCGAGCAGTCAGTTCGGCACCAACCGCCTGACCAGATCGGATAGCGCCGTTTTATAGGGGTAGCTGTCACTCATCAACACCCGGATGCGGCGCGTATTGCGGAGGATGACCGCGCCTACTTTGATGAGCTTGAGCCTCAGGTTGCTTGGACTCATGCGCGCGAAGGGCGTGTGCTTCAGG
>NZ_JBQSYD010000080.1:0-333 GCF_052378905.1 Halomonas sp. AOP22-C1-8
TCTGAAGCACACGCCCTTCGCGCGCATGAGTCCGAGCAACCTGAGGCTCAAGCTCATCAAAGTAGGCGCGGTCATCATCCGCAATACGCGTCGAATCCGAGTACTCATGAGTGACAGCTACCCCTATAAAACGGCGCTATCCGATCTCGTCAGGCGGTTGGTTCCTAACTGACTGCTCGGGCGCCCCCGGCCCGAAGCAATGGGGGAAAGGGGGAAGTGTGTCTGAACGCCGGAAAGTGGTTAAAAAGTAGCCGATGTAAGTCGAGCCAGTAGGTGTTTAGCGGTGTTACAGCCTGAGTGCGGTACTGGCTGAGGTACTATGAGAAATCCAGG
>NZ_JBQSYD010000081.1:0-318 GCF_052378905.1 Halomonas sp. AOP22-C1-8
GCCACCGCCACGATTATCATCGACACCATTGCCGGTGACGACATGATCAGCGGTGATGAAGCCACTCAAACGATTACCGTTACAGGTGACGTGGGCGGCGATGCCCAGGCGGGCGACACCGTCACCCTGACGGTGGGTACTAACAATTACACCGGTAACGTGGTCGATGCAGGAGAAGGTAACCTCACTTACGCCATTGATGTGCCTGGAGACGTGCTGGCAGAGAATAGCCAGGTAAGTGTTGAAGTAAGCGGTATCACCGCCGATGGCAATGCCTACAGTGCCGACGCTGAGCGTGGCTACGTCGTTAATGTGGAT
>NZ_JBQSYD010000082.1:0-306 GCF_052378905.1 Halomonas sp. AOP22-C1-8
TGCCGGTGACGCTGATCGTTTGAGTGGCTTCTTCGCCGTTGATCACGTCGTCACCGGCGATGGTGTCGATGGTGATCTCGGCGTCGGCGTCGAGGTTCACGCCGTAGTCGCGATCGGCGTCGGCGCTGTAGTCGTTGCCGGCATCGTCGCTACCGGTGACGGTAGCGCTGAGCTGGCTGTTGTCGGCCAGCACGCTGCCGGGGACGTCGATGGCGTAGTTGAGATCGCCGTCGACTTGGCCGGTGAAGGTCTCGTCGCCCACCGTCAAGGTGACGGTGTCGCCTTCACGGGCGTCGTCGCCCACGC
>NZ_JBQSYD010000083.1:0-303 GCF_052378905.1 Halomonas sp. AOP22-C1-8
TACCAACATAATGGTGGAGCCAAGCGGGATCGAACCGCTGACCTCCTGCGTGCAAGGCAGGCGCTCTCCCAGCTGAGCTATGGCCCCATTTTAGACACTTACCTCTCGGAATTTTATTCATCACAAGGCATTTTATGGCGAAGCATAGCCTGCTATGCGAGTCATAAAATAACGCAAAGATAGATAAAATTTGGTGGGTCTGGGCAGACTTGAACTGCCGACCTCACCCTTATCAGGGGTGCGCTCTAACCAACTGAGCTACAGACCCAAGAGGGGATCGTGCTTAAACCGTTTGCTCTATGA
>NZ_JBQSYD010000084.1:0-296 GCF_052378905.1 Halomonas sp. AOP22-C1-8
TAGCCCGGATTTCTCACAGGGTATAAAAGAAAGCGGCTGAAAGTGCTATGATTTCAAGAACCTAACCAATCCATCAAGCACCAACAGCCGCTTCCAAAATGGTACCTGAAAAGCTGACCTTCTCGCCACTCTCACGCCGCCAAATTGAAGCCGACTTCTCCGGGGGCCACATTACGTCGGACGCCGGATTACTCCTGCTTCGTGAAGTCGATAAACAGCATCGCCTGACACGCCGCTTGGCCGCCGTGCTTCATGATCCCCGCGCACCGGAACAGGTTCGTCATAAGCTCGACACT
>NZ_JBQSYD010000085.1:0-292 GCF_052378905.1 Halomonas sp. AOP22-C1-8
CCCGGATTTCTCACAGGGTATAAAAGAAAGCGGCTGAAAGTGTTAACGTTTCAGGGCCTTACACCAAAAACCAACACCAACAGCCGCTTCCAAAATGGTACCTGAAAAGCTGACCTTCTCGCCACTCTCTCGCCGCCAAATTGAAGCCGACTTCTCCGGGGGCCACATTACGTCGGACGCCGGATTACTCCTGCTTCGTGAAGTCGATAAACAGCATCGCCTAACACGCCGCTTGGCCGCCGTGCTTCATGATCCCCGCTCACCGGAACAGGTTCGTCATAAGCTCGACACG
>NZ_JBQSYD010000086.1:0-236 GCF_052378905.1 Halomonas sp. AOP22-C1-8
CTCGACTCGATGACCGGAGCCGCTTGCCTCAGCGAGGAAGGCGTATTCTACGCATTTCCTGATGTTTGTCAACCGTTGTTTTCAGCGGGTGAAGCAAGCGACTTAAACCTCGCTAACTTCCTGACAAACCGAAGGTTTTCACCTTCTTCACCGCTGGTAACGCTTGGCGTCCCCGGCAGCGGATGCGTACTTTACGGATTCGCCGGGCGTTTGGCAAGGGGCTGGGTGAAATATGT